>DATGXG010000023.1 GCA_035299085.1 Bacteroidales bacterium
AGGCTTTCAAGGCGCTCTGCAGCCAGGGGTTCATCTTCAATAATGAGCACTGTCATACGGCAGGGTTTTGGTTTTTAATCAGCGGAATTTTCACTGTAAAATGGGATGCGGACCTTACAATTTCGGGCTCCTTTCCTGAAATCAGGGCATACTGCTGTCTTATATTTTCAAGTCCAACCTTGCCGGATACAACGGTTGTTTTTACCTGCAGGTTATTCCGCACCACCAGGAAGTCGCCTTCAACAAACAGCTCCAGGGTTAATGGTGAGTCAGAAGTAATTACGTTGTGCTTGATTGCATTTTCAACCAGCATCTGTACCGACAAAGGAATAACAAACAGGTCATCGGAAGCCGGCAATTCTTTTTTAACGATTAAATTGCCTCCAAACCGTGTTTGCTGAAGAGCGAGGTAGTTGTCAACAAATTCAGTTTCAACCGCCAGGCTTACAAGCTTTTTATCACGCTGTTCAAGAATATACCGGTAACTATCCGACAGGTTTATGATCAGTTTCTCGGCCATGTCGGGGTCTTTATGCACCAGGGTAGTAAGCGTATTGAGGCTGTTGAACAAAAAGTGAGGATTAACCTGGTTTTTCAACGTTTCAAGCTGCATCTCCAGCGCCTTCCGTTGCAAGGTTTCCTGCTTTATTAAGCCTTCCTTCCACATTTTAAAGAATTCGAGGGCGGTAAACAGGCTGAAGACATATATTACAATAAGAATCTGAAGAACAAGGAGACTAAGGGTTGTTTTGAAAAATTCACCGCCTGAACCTCCATTGATCCGGATTATAAAAACATAGTTCAGCAGCAGGGTGACTATTATGGCGACAATGATTACAACACCAAGGGTGACGGCTATGCGTTTAACGGGACTGACATCCCAGGTAATGCGATTTCCGAATTTCCGCATTAAGAAACTGCTCAATTGCATCATCGGGTAGCCGAAGATTATTGAGAAGGCCGAATTGGAAAGCCATACCCGCGGATCACCCAGCCTGGAGGGAGCCATGATAAAACCGATCAGGTTGCCGATAAAGAGGAGGATCAGTATCGAAACGATTTCTTTCGTAAGCCTTTTCGGCAACCTGAATGTAACCATGATATGAACTATTTGGTTTGAGCGGAAATCACCATAGAATCGCACTGTTCCCTGCCCCAGTTTGGAACAAGGTTGTCGGATGGAACAAATTTGTCGAATTTTTCCTTAGCTACCAACAAAACCGGTAATGCCTTTTCTTTTCCGCCCCCGAAACCAACAGGCATATTGTAAATGGCCTGCGCTTCGATGAAATAAATACGAGGGTTATCGGGATTAATAGTTTTTGCCTTTCTTATCAGTTCATTGGCTTCTGATAGCAACGGCATGGCATTCATCGGATCCATTGCCATGGTGGCGTAATACGACATGACTTTAATAACCATGAATTCGGTTTCTTCAGGCTTAAGAGTTAATCCGGTTTCGATCATTTTCTGTGCCTGGTCAATATACAGTTTCTTTTTCTCCTTGTCGGATTCCTTGAAATTGGCAGAAAGGTTGTAAAAGGCGGCATAATACCATGCGGTCCACTCGCTTTTTTCCGCTTCGGCTATCCTCGTAAAAGAATTGGCTATGGCCACAGTTTCATCAAGGGTTTGAACGGTGCCGGCTTTCTGAAGCATAGCCGACATGGCATTTCTGTATTTTTCTGATTGAGCCTGCAGGGTTAAAGTAAGTGATAACAGGCAGATGAGTAATGCAATTGATTTCATGGCTTATTGATTTAAAATTTATTTTCCGTTTATTTAATGATCAGGTAAAATCCGGCAACAAAGAACCTTTTCGACTGAGGTTTTATCGGTGATTTTTCATAACCGACGCCATTCTCAGCAGCAGAGTAATTGAAGCCGTATACATTATTAAAACCCGCAATATTGTTGATGTTAATGAGAAACGCGCAGTAGGTTCCGAGCAACGGCCTGATGCAGGTTATGTTCAGACTCAGGTCGTTGTATGATTTTGTCCTGTCAGCTGCAGAGTTCGGAATGTAAGGATTGTAATATGTTTTCGGATTGGCATGCATAAAAGTCAACCCGGTGTAAGTATTGTATTTCCGGATGAAATATTTCCCTACAATGGAAAGGGTTTGCGGGGACACGAATGAAGGCATCCTTGACTGCGTATAGGTTTTATAGTTGCGTTTTGTATCAATCCAGGACCACGATACCCAGTAATCGAGATTGCGGATTGTTTTGCTGTCGCGCCAGAAAAGGTCTATCCCCCGGGCATAACCAAAACCATCATTATTGTAAGTACCCGGATCAGGATTCGTTTCACTCTCGTAACGTACCAGGTTATTATACCACTTCTGGTATATCTCAGCCCTGAAAATCCTGTCGTTCACTTCATACATGTAATTAAGAATCAGATGGGCGGCTTTTTCCGATTTCAGCGAAGGACTCATAACCAGTACCTGGTTTTCTGTGTGCTGACGGAACATGCCGCATGCAAGGGAAACCTGTGAATAATCCCCAGTGTGCCATGCCACTGAAATTCGCGGAACAAGCTGCCATTCGTTTGAGAGTGAGAGGTATTCGGCACGCAATCCCGTGCGGAGAACAATCTTTTCTTTCACCCTTATTTCGGGCTCTGCATACAAGGCATAATCCATTAATCTAATCCCGGAACCATACGTTCTGCCGCTATCGGATGCAAAATAACTCCTGTTGAAATAGTTCCCTCCGACCTCCTCACCCAGTTTCAGGTTGAATTTTTTAGGAACTTCATAAGTAAGCGTCGTTCTGTGATGGAATGACCGGGTCTGGTCGTTCAGCAGGTTCAGTGAGAAACCGGTTTTATTCTGATCATAACCATAAGCGATCCCGGTTTTAATCCTCCATTTTTCCGAGAGCAGGTCGTTGTAGACCGCATTGATATAAACATTGTGATTTTCGAGTTTAATGAGCGTGACATCATCATCTGATCCCGTCATATTGTAATAAAGAGAACTGTTACTGTTATCGGTTGAACCGAAAACCTTGAGCATTCCGTATTTGCCGAATTTCTGCCGGAACAGCATGGTGCCTCCGGTTTGCTCAGGAGCCTTCTTCCAGTCCATCCGCTGTTTGCTGAGCGAATAATAAGGCTGCATATTCAGGTACTGCAAGGTTCCCGAGAACGAGGTACGTTCCCACTTATGTGTGTAAGAACCGTTCATTCCCACAGTCATCAGTGAGAAGGCTCCCTGGTTCTGATCAGCCATCCCTGTTGTATTCAGGTTTATGGCAGATGAAAGCGCCTGTCCATATTCAGCTGAATAACCGCCTGTACTGAAGGCCGTGCCGGTAAACAGGATGGGTGAAAATCGGCTGCGGGTTGGCAGATCAGGCATCTTCGACATATAGGGGTTGGCCACCATAAGTCCATCGATGAAGGTTTTGGTTTCATATCCCTCTCCGCCCCTCACATACAGTCCGCCTTCGTTGCCTACAACCTGGGTTCCGGGGAGTGTGGTCAGCGCCCCATAAATATCGCCCACAGCGCTCGGAGTGGTGGCAATGTCCATGGGTTTAAGCACAATGGGCTTTTTGGTTTCACCCGTTTCGAATGCCCCTGCTGTAATCATCACACTCCGGATCTCTCCTGCCTGCTCGTCCATTTGTATTAAAACGGAATCAAGGCTTCGGGATAAATCAATTTGCTGTTCATAAGTGCGATAGCCAATGTAACTCACCTGTAAAATCTGCTTTCCTGTATCTGAGGCTAAAAAAGAAAACCGGCCTGCTGTATCTGCCGAAGCCCCGTCATAGGTACCTTTTATCGAAACATTGGCACCGGGGAGTGAAAGTCCTTTGTTGTCGGTTATCCTGCCACTCACTTTAACCTGTGAATAAAGGCTAAATCCAAAACTTAACAGGATGATAAGGATGCTGCAACTTGCTGTTTTCATGGCTTCAGGTATTAATTTCACATCAAAATTGCAGTGAACATGCCGGCTAATCAAATAAAAGGGAATCACCCGGCGAACCTTCAGGATGAATTGTAAAAAAGAAAGGATGAACCGGGAAGGTGTAATTGACTTTTTTATCTTTGAGTAATTAAAATACCCAATGAACACCGAACAATTGGTACAGGCCATAATCGACTATTGCAACCGTTACGCAAGTGACGAGAACATATTAAAATACAGCCGCTATTTCAAGGAAGGATTGTACAAGGGGTATGGGCTTTCGGCACCCCAGATTTATGCCGGGGCAAAGGAAATGATAAGCGAAAAGCCGCAGCTTTATACCGTGCTTTCAGCTGCGCCTGAAATCTTCAGCACCGAAAAGTACGACGCCATCAGTATTCTCATGCTGACAGTGAAAGAACTGCACAAGGAATTCACACATGAAACTTTTGAAGAAATTGCAGGATGGTACCGGATGGGAATCGATAACTGGGCACATGCCGATACCCTCGGCATGCTCATCCTTCCGCTTTTTTTTAAAAAGAAACTGGTTGATATAGCCGATTTCAAAAAATGGCTTAAATCGGAAAACAAGTACCAGCGGCGGTCGGTACCGGTAACATTTATTAAGGTGATGAAAGCCGGCAGAGACTGCGAAGAGCTTTTCCGTTTTACTGAAATACTGATGACCGACAGGGAACGTGAGGTTCACCAGGGAATGGGATGGTTCCTGAGAGAATCGTGGAAGCGTCATCCGGAGGTGACTGTGAAATTCCTGCTGAAATGGAAGGACATTACTCCACGGTTGATTGTTCAGTATGCTACAGAGAAGATGAGTAAGGAAGAAAAACTGCAGTTTAAACGAGTCCGATGAAACACGAAGCTCAGAACGTAAATACCGGCATTCTGCTTGCCGTTGTCATGATCTCCTCCTTCTTTAATCCTTTCATGGGTTCAGCCGTAACCATTGCATTGCCAAGTATCAGCACCGAACTGAACATGAATGCAGTCGGAACCAGCTGGATAGCCATGTCATTCCTGCTCTCGGCTGCAGTGTTTCTTGTGCCGCTCGGTAAACTGGCGGATATCCTGGGACGTAAGCGGATGCTTCTTTACGGGAACGTGTTTTTTACAATTGCGACCCTGTTTTGCTCGTTTGCGACAAATGGAACCATGCTTATCGTTGCCCGGTTCCTGCAGGGCATTGGGAGTGCCATGAGCCTCAGCTCGGGTATGGCTATAATCATCTCGGCTTTCCCTCCTGAAAAACGCGGAACCATCATCGGTTGGAATACAACAGCCGTTTATGCAGGGCTTTCCGCAGCTCCCCTTCTCGGCGGATTTCTGACCAGGAATTATGGCTGGCACAGCCTGTTTTATGTGAATGCAATGGCCGGTATCCTTGTTATTGCAGGAATTATTTACGGCGTAAAAGCCGAATGGGCCGAGGCAAAGAATGACACATTTGATATCATCGGCTCGCTCATTTACATGCCATCCATGATGGCGCTTATGTACGGCTTTTCAAAACTTCCTGAAAAAAGTGCAGTACTCTTAACTGCTGCAGGACTGACCGGGCTGATCGTTTTTGTATTTTGGGAACTCAGGCAAAAATCACCGGTACTGGATATTGCTTTGTTCAGCAGGAACAGGATATTTGCTTTTTCAAACCTGGCTGCACTGATCAATTATGCGGCAACATTCGGGATCACTTTTGTCCTGAGCCTCTATTTGCAGAATGTACGCGGACTTGACCCGCTCAATGCCGGGTTGTTGCTGGTGGCCCAGCCTGTAATGATGGCCATTGTTGCATCTGTAAGCGGCCGTTTATCAGACAGAATCGATTCGCAGATCCTGTCTTCTACCGGTATGGCCATAATTGTAACCGGACTTATTTCCCTTGTATTTCTTAAAGCTAATACAGGAAACCTCTACCTGATGATAACCCTGTTTGTACTGGGTACCGGTTTCGGCCTGTTTTCCTCACCGAACACCAATTCGGTGATGAGTTCAGTGGAGAAGAGATTTCTCGGTACAGCATCCGCGACCCTGGGAACCATGCGACTTACCGGTCAAACGTTCAGCATGGCTATAGCTGCCATGGCCATTCACATTTTTATCGGAAATTCAACGATAAAAGGTAATTCAACCCAGTTTATGGGCAGTGTACGGGTCATATTCATTGTATTCGCAGTATTGTGTACATTGGGAGTTTTCGCGTCACTGGCAAGGGGAAAGAAGAAAACAGCAATAATTTAGCGGGGTTCAGTTCCCCGACTCGAGGATGCTTTTCAGGTTACCTAAGCCGGCTGAAAAGTCATTCCCGATCATTTTTTCCATATTCATAAAAACTAACATAATATTAAAGGGGTATTTCATGTGGCTCGACATTCCCCACTCCACCCTTGTAGTATTTTCTGATGCAGGTTCTGTACTGAGATATACCAACGCCCTGGAATCAAAAGGTTTCATAAAATGCAGATCATAATCAATCCGTTTTCCGCGCTCAATTTTTGAAATCGTTTGTTCGCCCTGTCCCACATTCTTATTCGTACTTTCCCACCTGTATACAAAGCCGGGTTCACCGTCTGTGCCTGTAAATGTAAGTTTCATTTGCGGGTCCATTTTAGCCCATTTACTGTAATTTGGCTGGTTCTTCAGATACTTTATATAATCAAAAACAAAATCTTTGCCTTTATTAATTATGATTTCTCTTTTAACTGTATAGTTCTTTTTCAGAAACAAGGCTGTAAGGAGAATCAAAAGAACAACAACAGCTACCACGATAAAGATGCCTATAAGTATATTCATGAGATTAGTATTTATTAAGGATCAGAGAAATAACAGCTAAAAGTCAGAAATGTTCCGGTTGTGACTTGCTTCTTCAAATCAGGTCATTGAAAGCCTCTTTCAGCAGTGGATACCTGAATTCAAATCCCGTTTGCCTGATTTTTTCTGACGACATCCTGCTTCCCTCTAAAAGTAAACCGGCCATTTCACCGAATGCCAGTTTAAGAATGGCGGCAGGAACCGGAGGCGCTATTAAAGGTTTGTTACGGGCTTCCGCCAGAGTTTTCATAAACTCCCGGTTTGTTACATGCTCAGGGGCCACTGCATTATATGCGCCCTGCATGACCGGGTCAGAAACAGCCTTCAGATATATTCTGCACAAATCATCAATATGGATCCACGGCATATATTGCCGGCCGCTGCCAAAGACAGGCGTCACTCCCAGGCTCGCGGAAGCCGCCATTTTCTCCAGGATTCCACCCCTTTCGCTCAGTGCAATAGCTGTGCGGATTTTAACGCTTCTTGATCCAAGTTTCGCAAATTCATCAGCCGTTTCTTCCCATACCTTGCAGATCCTGCCCAGGAAATCAGAGGCCGGCGGATCCGATTCACTAAATATCTTTTCCGACGTTAACGTTCCGTAATAATTGATGCCAGATGCGGTAATGAAGGCTTTTATGTTACTGCCGGTTTCCCTGGCCATTTTAAGCAATAGCATACCTGATCCTATACGGCTGCGGAATATTTCTTCCTTTTGTGCTGCTGTCCATCGTTTACCTGCAATATTCGTTCCTGCAAGGTGAACAATATAATCGCTTGTCTTAACCGCTTCTTCGTCGGCTTCGCCTTTATCAGGGTTCCACAGGAAAACCTTTATACCGGGGATATCAATACGTTTCCGACTGAATATGCTAACTTTATAACCGTTTTGCAGCAGCAAGCCGGTCAGATTCCGGCCTATCAAACCGGTTGCCCCGGTAATTAACACAATATCCTCTTTCATGTTTACCATTCAGGTAATTTATTACAACATAACCATGTAATGAACAAAAAAACAATTGATCTGTTTAACGTATTCTTTGAAATATTAAACAAGATCCAATGATATCCAATATTCATATTAGAAAATTGTTTTTACTGCTTCCGCTCCTGTTTCTTACAATAACAATCGGCGCACAGAACGGAAGTGTAAAAGGAAGGGTTTACAATTCCTCGAGCAATGAACCCCTGGGCTTTGTAACACTCGGAATTGAAGGCACCAACATAACTACATTAAGTGATACGGCGGGAGGCTTTGTATTCACAGGACTTAAGCCCGGATATTACAAAATAGCGGCGCAGTCGGTGGGTTTCGAGCCATTTCTTACAGAGGAATTTCATGTAACTAACGCCCGTTCAGCCTTTATAGATATTGCCCTGAAAGAAAAACCGCTTGAACTTGACGAGGTGGTGGTAAAAGCCACCGCTTTTAAAAGGGCTGAAGAAAGTCCGGTTTCACTAAAATCCATTGGTATTGCTGAAATCGAAAGAAGTCCGGGCAGCAACCGTGATATATCAAAAGTAATCCAGGTTCTTCCGGGTGTGGCATCAGGGCTGTCGTACAGAAACGACCTGATCATCAGAGGCGGAGGACCATCTGAAAACCGGTTCTTTGTTGACGGAATAGAAATTCCCAACCTGAACCATTTCGGAACCCAGGGCGCAAGCGGGGGATCGATTGGTATTATCAACAGCGACTTCATCCGTGAGGCTGACCTTTTTACGGGCGCCTTTCCGGCAAACCGCGGAAACCTGCTCAGTTCGGTGCTAGAAATGAAACTGATTGACGGGAACCCTGACAGGATGCGCTACAGGGCTGCCATAGGGGCAAGCGAAGTGGCAGGCAGTATTTCGGGACCTGCAGGTAAAAAGACAACTTTGCTCGTCTCTTTCAGAAGATCCTATCTCAAGTTTCTTTTCAGTGCACTTAAACTTCCGTTTCTGCCTACATTTAATGATTACACGGTTAAAGTAAAAACCAGATTTGACCAGAAAAACGAACTTACATTTTTAAGCATTGGTTCACTTGATAAAAGTGTGCTGAATACGGGCATTGATAATCCTACCGAGGAACAGCAGTACATACTCAGCTATCTTCCGGCCTATGATCAGTGGACTTATGCCATTGGTGCGGTTTATAGGCATTATGCCGAACACTCCTATTCAACCCTTGTGCTGAGCCGCAATATGCTTGATAATGGATCGTCAAAGGATGTGAATAATGAAAAGAACGGCGATCCCTTACTCAGGTATCAATCGCAGGAAATTGAAAACAAACTGCGGTTTGAAAACACCTACAGGAATAACGGGGTGAAGCTGATCTCTGGTTTCGGATTTGAACAGGCTAAATACAACAATAACACATTCAGGAAGGTTTTTATACCACAGGGAAAAGACACCCTCCTTTCTTTAAACTATAAATCAGCAATTGAATTTTACAGGTATAATGCTTTTCTGCAGGCCAGCCGGGAGTTTTTTAATGATCAGTTGACAGTGTCTGCAGGGTTAAGGCTTGACGGTAATTCGTATTCTTCAGAAATGTCAAATCCTTTCAACCAGGCGAGCCCCAGGGTCTCACTATCGTGGGCAATAAACGCTAAGATTTCTTTAAATGCCAATGCGGGGCGATATTTCCAGCAACCGTCATACACCACCCTCGGATACAGGAACGATGCCGGTGAACTGGTGAATAAAACGAACAAAATTAAATACATACAGGCTGATCACCTTGTGGCCGGAATTGAATTCAGGCGCAACCAGGATGCCAGGATGTCGGTTGAAGGATTTTACAAATGGTACAGCCGGTATCCGTTCTCGGTTACCGACTCGGTATCCATTGCAAGCAAGGGCGCAGATTATGGAGTATACGGCGATGAGCCTGCGGTTTCCACTTCAAAGGGAAGGGCTTATGGTGCTGAAGTCTATTATCGTGATCAATTTGCGGATAAGATTAATATAATGCTGTCCTATACTTTCGTAAGGTCGGAATTCGGGGATAAAAACGGTAAACTGATACCATCGGCATGGGATAACCGGCATATTCTGAATATCACAGCTGCAGCCCAATTCAATAAGAACTGGAATGTGGGCGCCAAATGGAGATTTGTCGGAGGCGGACCTTACACACCTTACGACTTTAACCGGTCGTCACTCATAGAAGCCTGGGACGCAAAGGGACAGGGGTATCCCGATTACAACCGGTTCAACACCGGCCGTCTTGAAAGTTTTCAGCAGCTCGACCTCAGGATTGACAAGGAATATTTCTTTAAGAAATGGTCGCTCAACCTGTATTTTGATGTGCAGAACGCGTATAATTTTAAATCCAAATCGCCGGATATCCTGGTAGTTGAACGCGATGCGAGTGGTAACCCGGTTGTTGATCCTGCTGATCCCACACGCTACAAGCTGAAATACCTGCCGTATGAGAACGGCACGGTGCTACCGACGATTGGGATGGTGGTAGAGCTTTAACCGGGGTTTCACCCCGAACCCAACTTCTTTCATCCCGCTCACAGCCACGCCGGCTCCGCGTTTTGTCCCTGCCCGCCCGCGGCGCTTCGATTATCGTTGTGGTTTAAAACAAAGCAGTGAGATGGTGTTATTGACTATCCGCTTCATTGAACTTAGTGATTACGACTAGGGACCCCTCCTCCGCCTCTTAAAAAACGCGTTAAAAAAATTAATTCACGAAGCGTTAAAAAAGAAAAGCTGTCTGAGTCCGATTCCTGCGGACGAGTTCTTTTCTTTTAGCGCAGTGAATTAATTTTTAGCGATTTTTTCAGCAGCGGCGGCATTTTTTGGCTACTTTTTTTTGCTGCAGAAAAAAAGTAGCTCAGGGTTCGGGGCGGATAGCCCCGATAGAATAAATCCAGATATTAACGACTGATCGTCATATCATTGGGTGATCCTTAAAAAGGTGTTCTTACTCGCAATGACGGCTGCGAATCCAGTATCCAGCATCCAGCATCAGTTATACAGATACCTCTTGATGCTTCTTTTCGGAGTTTTGACGAATTCCTCGGGGTGAAGCTCGAAACGGGTTATGTTCATGTACTTTGGAAGCGATGCATTTACTTCCTTGCGATAATGCTCAAGAATTTCAAGCAATGCATTGCTATCGATATTTTCGGCTTTTAATTTGTCCGAATCCGGATAAATCAGCGCCACCAGCTTTTCATCACGATATACTACCAGCGATTCACTCACATAGGTTTTATTATTGATGGATGCCTCAATTTCTTCAGGATAAATATTCTTGCCGTTGGATCCGAGGATCATATTCTTGCTCCGTCCTTTTATGTGGATAAATCCGTCCTTGTCTATCAGTCCAAGGTCGCCCGTATGCAGCCAGCCATCATCATCAATAATCTCCTTTGTGGCTTCCGGATTCTTATAATACCCTGTCATGGCGT
The DNA here is from genome assembly GCA_035299085.1 of Bacteroidales bacterium. Lineage (NCBI taxonomy): Bacteria > Pseudomonadati > Bacteroidota > Bacteroidia > Bacteroidales > Bacteroidales bacterium. The sequence goes on from DATGXG010000023.1 coordinate 11,168, forward strand.
TTTCGCCTCTCAGGATGATCTCACCCACTATTTTTGCCGGATTTGGTGAATCCACAATCACTTCAAGCGTATCCACCTTTCTGCCGCTTGCCCCGATTTTATTCACGTTCCATGGAGCATAGCTGATAAGGGGACCACATTCGGTCATACCATACCCAACAGCAAACGGAAAGCCGATTTTTTTCATAAAAGTTTCGGCTTCGATGTTGAAAGCGGCGCCTCCTATGACAACCTCAGCGAAATTACCTCCAAAAGCCTGAACCAGGTTGGCCTTGATTTTCTTATAGATTAACCTCCTTAATAAAGGAATCCGCAGGATCACATTTACAGGGAATTTGCGGATTACGGGTAAAATTCTCGCTTTGAAAATCTTTTCAATAACAAGCGGAACTGATAGGATGAGCCTTGGCTTCACTTCCTGGAACGCCTGCGTAACAATCTGCGGTGAAGGTGTTTTGGTTAAAATGGTGATGTGGCATCCGATTGAGAAAGGGAATAGGAATTCAAAAGCGCATCCGTAGGAATGAGCCAACGGTAAAAATGAAACGATCGGATCGCCGGGGACAAGAGGCATATTGTTCTGTGCATACCTGACATTGGCTGCCAGGCTGTTGTGCTGAAGCATAACACCCTTTGAAAAGCCTGTTGTTCCCGATGTATAGCTTATAACAGCGAGTTCTTCATTACTGATTTCAGGCAAATCGAAGGTATCTCCCGTAATACCCGAGGGATACTTCGTTTTAAATGCCATATCGAGATCTGCCATCAAAGCGGTGATCTCATCCGAACTGCTGTGGAACAATTCAAAATTGTTCAGCGATATGATGGCCTGAATGGCAGGCAGTTTTGAAGAGTCAACCGACTGGAAAATAGTGTCTGTACAAAACAGAAGTATTGAATCGGAATGATTTACAATGGACTGGATATCGTCGGGTTTGAAATCAGGCAGAACCGGCACTACCACGGCGCCGTATGATGTTACTGCCAGGTAAATACAGCACCAGCGGGCAGAATTTTTACCCACCAATGCAATTTTATCACCTTTTTTTATTCCGGCCTTTTCAAAGAGAAGATGAAATTTAAGGATGTAATTGCCGGTATCTGCGTAAGTAAGTTTTTCGCCATTGTAATCGGAAAGTGCCGGAAGGTGCCAGTTTTTCTTTATGCTGTTTTCAACATAATCCACAAACCGTTCCTTAATCATGACTGATTATTTATGTTTAGCACAGAAAGATAGTGATTTTTACTGATTCTGGCTTAATGCCTTCAAAATTTATAACCCGGTCGCAGAGACGCGATGAATCAGAGACGCGATGAATCGCGTCTCTACGATCGGGTTAAAGATTCTTACCAGTCGTCCGTTCTGAACGGTGATGCGGGCAAACCTTCCTTGTTATAGAGGTTTGCATCATCAGGATTATCGGCCCAGGCATAGCGCACTGCAACAGGATTCTTTACATCAGGACTGTAAACACCAACCTTGTTGTCTGCAGTAACATATGCTTTTGCCCAAACGAATTTCTTATCGGCCCCGGCAATGGCAAATGATTTCAGGTACCCGTATTTATCATGGATTTCCAACCCTGAACCCACCTGGTCAAAATCAATAAGGATCTTATCATTATCGATTTTCATCGATTTATAGATGGGGCCTGAATACACGATGTCACGGCCATATGCCTTTTTAAGGGCTGCAAGCGACAGACGGTATCCGACGTCATCCTTATCACGCGGATGGATATCTTTTGCATCACCAATGTCAATAATCACGGCCATACCCGTATTGGGCTCGGCAAGAGTCATTGTCTGGGCTTCACGTAAGCCGGCCCATGAACTCTGTTGCGGAACTTTAGGCGGTTCCATATAATTGGCCAGCTGTACAAACAGGAACGTAAAATCACCGACGTTCCATTTTTTTCTCCAGTCACGGATCATACCGGGAAATAGGGACCTGTATTTTATGAAATTACCGGCATTGTTTTCGCCCTGATACCAAATCACACCTTTAATCGGGAAATTGATAATCGGGTTGATCATGGCGTTGTAAAGCAAAGAGGGGGAACTATTGGGACTTGAAACGTCCTTTGGTGCGGGAAGATCGAGCCCTACTTTATACGACCAGTCGCCTGCCAGGCCAATCTTTGTACCACCTGCATCCACATAAAGCTGGTTATCCATACCCCATAATCCTCCGCCTCCACCTGTATCAATTACTTTCACGGCTATTACATTCACTCCGGGTTTAAGTGTACCCGCCGGTACTTTATAGGACCTCGGAGCGTCATACTGTTCGGTCTTGCCAATGAGTTTACCATTCAGGTACGTCAGATCGTTGTCATCAATGGGTCCCAGGCTTACAATCGCATCTTTGGCTGCATCTGCGGCGCTTACAGTAAATTCCTTCCTGAACCATACCACACCGTCCAGCGAAGGCAGGCCGGCACCTTCCCAAGTCTGGGGCAATTTCATCGTTTTCCAGTCGGTAGTCCCTGTTTCCGGCAGGAACCATTTATTCACAACTCCCGGGTCTTCGTTATTAATTGCATTCATCCACTTTTTTGCATTGGCATCGGCTTCTTTCTGAAGCTGTTCAATGTTCTGGCTCTTTACCTTATCAATAGCAGCTGTATAATCCTTATCGGCATACATGGTTTCAAGGCTGATCCATGTTTCAATATCGGTTCCTCCCCAGTTGCTGTTGATGAGCCCGATGGGTACATTCAGTTCTTTTGCCAGATTCTTACCGAAATAATAGCCGATAGCTGAGAACCTCGGCGCCGATTCTTCATTGCAGGGCTGCCATTGCGCTTCTTTCGTATTATCCAGCGGTTTGAAACTCATGTTCTTGGGAACATAGAACAACCTGATATTCGGATTCTTCACATCATTCTTATCCGTTGCCCAGTTTCGGGATTGCGCAAGCGGCCATTCCATGTTCGACTGTCCCCCGCACACCCAAACATCACCAATCAGTATGTTTTTCAAAACAATTGTATTTTTTCCCTTAATTGTCATTTCAAAAGGTCCGCCTGCCGTCAGCGGCTTCAGTTGAACTTTCCATTCTCCTGTCTTACCTGCCTTAGCAGTAAGTTTCTGGTTTGAGAATGTCACTGTGACTTTTTCACCGGGATTGGCCCAACCCCAGATGTTAACCGGCAGGTCGCGCTGAAGCACCATATTATCCGAAAGGATATACGGCAGCTTTACCTCGCTCCTTGAAAGGGCGGGGAACATGAATGCGAGCAGCAATACATATGCCCACTTCATTCCGTAAATCGATTTATTGTTCATTGTCATGAAATTATGTTGATTATGCTTTTGGTTTCATAGCCTGGTAGCCGATATGGAGCATATACGCATCGAGAATGATCAACGCAGTGAATGCTTCAACAACAGGCCACATTCGGGCAACAATAGTGGGATCACGGCGGGTTACTGCCGCCAGCTCCTTATTTTCAAGACTTACCTTATCCACAGTGTGCTGTGGTTTGGCAATGGTGGGGGTGGGTTTTACAGCCACGCGGGCTACAATGTCCTGACCGGTTGTTAACCCGCCGGTTATGCCGCCTGCATTGTTTGATGTGAAAACCACTTTACCGTTTTCAACATACATGGCATCATTACATTGTGAGCCTGTCATTTTTGCGGCATCCATACCACAGCCTATTTCAACTGCTTTCACTGTACCGATACTCATTAAACGCCCCAGTTCACCATCAAGCTTATTGAAAACAGGCTCGCCCATACCAGCCGGAACACCTGTCACAACAACTTCAACAATACCACCTGACGAATCGCCGTCCTGCATGATCCTGAGAATTTCATCGTACATGCGGTCGGCCACATCCGGATCGGGACAGAATAATTTCGGGTTGATCCCGTAGTTTTTCCTTACTTCCTCTTCATTATAAATCGGTCGGGAAATAAGAGGAATGCGGGTTTCAAGTTCAGCCAGTATGGCGGCTTTCTCAAAAAACCGCTGTGAATCATTCATTTTACCCGAAGCAAAAAGCTCGAGGTAAATCGGATCGTACTGCTTACGCACTTCGCGGTATGCCGCTGCCTTTTTCCTGATTTCACTCAAAGGCATATCCTTCATCCGTATACCGGCGGCTTCCCTTACAAACGATACGACTTCAATGCCATGGTCCTTCAATATCTTTTTGGCTATACAGCCTGCAGCCACTATGGATGAAGTATATCGGCCGCTGAAAAAGCCTGCGCCGATTGAATCATCCCATGATCCGTATTTCTGATAAGAGGCATATGATGCATGACCGGGGCGCGGGGTGCGGTTTGTCGACTGATATTGCTCGATGTGTTCCATATGCCTGTCGACATTGGGAATAAGGATAACCATGGGCGTACCATTTGTAAAACCGGCATTTTTAAATCCCGGCATAGTGTCGGCCGCATTCACTCCGCTGAATATAATAGGAACATCGGCTTCACGGCGGGGTGAAGTCAGTTCACCCTGCCCGGGTTTGCGAAGCATGAGTTCTACATATATTTCTTCTTCACTGAAGTGATATCCGGGCGGAACACCCTGGATGTTGATTGATAGCCCTTCCTGGTAAGAACCACCTGCAACCGTGGTTTTAAAAAGAGTTCCGTATGTGCATCCAAGCATAAGTATTTAGGTTAAAGGTTTCACGTTTAAAATACTTCGAAGCTGGCTCCCAGCCGCTTCATGTCATCCACAAACGCCGGGTACGTCACAGAAGCCGATTCGGCCGTGTCAACAATAGTCTGACCTGATGCTGCCAGTCCGGCAATTGAAAGTGACATCACCAGCCTGTGATCGTCATATCCGTGAACAGCGGTTCCGGTTAATTTGCTTTGTTTTATAATCAGTCCGTCGGGTAACTCTTCAATATCAGCGCCCATCTTTGAAAGCTCTTTTGCCATGGCTGCAATCCGGTCGCATTCTTTTAACCGGGCCTGAGGAACATTCAGAAGCCTTGTAGTTCCTTCTGCAAAGCATCCGGCCACCGCCATAGCAGGCAGTGCATCAGGTGTGGCGTTCATATCGATATCAATTCCCTTAAGCCTGCGGCCGCTTACTTTCACACCGGTATCCATCTTTCTGATATCCATTCCCATCTTCTCAAAATATTCAAAAACCGCTTTATCACCCTGGTGGTCCGCAAAATCCAGCCCTTTGATTGTGAGTGTTGAACCGGTAACGGCTGCAGCACATAACGGAAAGGTTGCCGTTGAGAAGTCGGCCGGAACATTCCTGTCAAATGCGCTGTATTCCTGGTTTCCTTTTATCCTGAACCAATCAAGACCTTTATTCTCAAATGCTATTCCCATACGCCTCAGCCAGTCGAGTGTAATTTCTACATAAGGCCGTTCGTTCAGATTTTCAACTATGATTTCTGTATCCTGCGGTGCAAGAGGACACGTGATCAGAAGCGCAGTAAGGAATTGTGAACTCACCCCGTTCACTGTTGTTCTGCCGCCATTTATCGGACCCAATATTGTAAAAGGGCATTTCCCGCCCGCTGATTCAATCGTTCGGGCACCCAGACTCTGGAGTGCAGACAGGAGCGGTTGCATGGGCCGTTGACGGATTGATTTATCCCCGTCAAAAGATACGGGATGATCCGCAAGGGCACATAATGCAGTGAGTATTCTCAGTGAAGTTCCTGAATTTCCGACATCAATATGGCGGCAATTTTCGGATAGCCGGCCTCCTGTTCCGCGGATTATCCAGTCGTCACCCATGGTGACCGCGGCTCCCATTTCAATGGCACCTGATAAAGCTGAACGGGCATCATCCGACATAAGGGGATTCCGTATTACCGAAGTTCCGTGTGCAACGGCAGCAAAAGCCACAGCCCTTATGGTGTGCGACTTTGAAGCCGGAACCAGTATATCTCCGGAAAGAACGGATGGTGTTGATTTGAGCTTCACCCTCTTTTAGGTTTTGGTTCAAAGGGAACGAAGATAATACATGAACCCTTCAATTGCAAATTCGTCTGTCATTCAACAGTACCCTGCCTAAACAGGGGTTGTCATCAGAAAAGTGACATTTGCTCACCGGTATCCCCACCCTCAGGCAAATCGGGTTTCTCGGATGGCGTCTCGGTTTCTTCAGCAGGTGGCTCAGGAAGTGGCTCAGGCTCTTTAAACCTGACCGGTTCGAGTTCGCTTATTGATGCCACTTCAAAATTGGTTAACCGCTTACCTTTAGCCTTATAGCTCTTGACGGCAATGAAATCAGCGGCTTCAATAACTTCCGGTTCGCGCTTTTTATGCTTTCCTCCGAATTTGATCTCAACCCGCGGGAAGTCTTTATCCGAAAGAAGCACGAATTTCGATTTGGCATGTTCATCAAAGAACCTGCCCTGTTTTTCAGTGGCCTCGGCCTGGAATCGCTTAATATAATTGAATTTTTGTTCGCCGTCGTAATATATCACGGTGAAAACTTTTGAAGGATCGTACTTTGTGATCAGGATCAGGTCTTCTTCAAAATGGGTTGTCAATTCAAATCCAGAGAACCGGATGAGGCCCGACTGGGTCATCACAAGGATCTTATCATGGCCGCTGAATTCTCCAAGGTACTCCCCTTTCCCGTCATCCCTGAGCCTTCTTACATAAGAATCCCACCATATTTTCTTGCCCCCAAGGGTGGATATACCTTTCTCTTTCAGTTCAATCTTATGGACAGGATACCGTGTGAGAATATTGCCGATAGAGGCTTTCCCCTTTATATCCGTATTGCTGAATTCGGCATCGAAAACAAGGTTTTTAATGCGCGGCCTGGGTTTCAGGGTGACCTTAACGGTTTCGGCCTCGCCGTTAGGATTCACGCTCATATAAAGTATTTTCGATCCTTCACTTTTTGCAAGATCATATTCTTTATCGCGTGTGAGACTGGTGATAGCACACCGTTTTATATATATGATGCCGGTTTCGCCGTCGCGATAAATGATGTTGAATATCGTACGCTCATCGTTTTTCTTGAATACACCGGCATACTCGATATCTTTGCCGACGAATTGTTTTTCAGCCACTTTAGTGATCAGGTATTTTCCTGTCTTCCTGATCACCAGGATATCATCGATGTCCGAACAGTCGCAGATGTATTCATCTTTCTTCAACCCTGTGCCTATGAAGCCCTCGGCCCTGTTCACATACAGCTTTTCATTGGCCACAGCCACTTCGGTAGCCATAATGGTATCAAAGCTCCTGATCTCGGTTTTTCTTTCCCTCCCGGCCCCGTATTTCTTTTTAATCTGCCGGTAATAGCTTATGGTGTATGGAATAATGTTTGCCAGGTGATTCTTTACCTCCTCCATTTCAGCCTCAGTCTGCCGTATGTGCTCATCGGCCTTGAAACTGCTGAATTTTGAAATTCGCTTGATGGGAATTATGGAAAGCTTTACAAGGTCTTCGGTAATAATATCGCGTCTCAGCAAATTCCGGAAAGGCTTTAGTCCTGTATGAATGGTGGCCAGTATGTCCTCTTCGGTCTTACACTGCTTAATGGGCTCATAAAGCTCATTCTCGATAAAAATCTTTTCAAGTGAAGAATAATGCCATATCTCATTCAGCTCATCCATCCTGATATTCAGTTCTGCCGTAAGGAGCTTAATCGTGTTGTCAACCGACATTTTAAGCATATCGGAAACGCCCAGGAAAACAGGCTTTTCATCCCTGATCACACAGGAATTGGGAGAGGCAGGCACTTCACAATCAGTGAAGGCGTACAGGGCATCAATTGTAATATCCGGATCGGTACCGGGAAGCAGGTGAACGATGATTTCTACCTGGCCGGCCGTATTATCCTCTATTTTGCGGATTTTTATCTTTCCTTTTTCATTGGCCTTTAGGATCGAATCAATCAGGGTAACGGTTGTCTGACCGAATGGCAAGTCATTTATGATGAGCGACTTTCTTTCCTGTTTTGTTATTTTTGCCCTGATCCTTACAATACCTCCGCGAAGTCCGTCATTGTATCTTGATACATCAATGAGCCCTCCTGTCGGGAAATCAGGGAACAATTCAAATGGCTTTCCCTGGAGATAAGCGATGGAAGCATCGATAAGCTCATTGAAGTTATGCGGAAGGATTTTGGATGCAAGTCCCACAGCAATTCCTTCAACACCCTGGGCAAGCAACAGCGGAAATTTCACAGGCAGCGTAATGGGCTCTTTGTTTCTTCCGTCATATGAAAGTTTCCAGTTGGTTATCCTCGGATTAAAAACAACTTCCTGGGCAAATTTGGAAAGACGTGCTTCAATATACCTCGAGGCAGCCGCCCCGTCACCGGTGTAAATATTGCCCCAGTTACCCTGGGTGTCGATGAGAAGATCTTTCTGACCCAACTGAACAAGCGCGTCACCGATCGAGGCATCGCCATGCGGATGGTATTGCATGGTCTGACCAATGATGTTAGCCACTTTGTTATACCGCCCATCCTCGATCTGCCTCATGGCATGCAGAATTCTCCGCTGCACGGGCTTTAAACCGTCGTCCAGGTGGGGAACCGCCCTTTCGAGAATCACATATGAAGCATAATCGAGAAACCAGTCCTTATATTTACCGGCCAGTTCAGTTACATGACCGGTACCGATAAGCGGATCCTCCGTTAATCCCTCCTCTCCGGGCAATGCATTATCCAGCTGCCCTTCTTCGTTTTCATCCCTTTTATAGAGATCCTCAGAGTCCATTAATAAAAGTCTTTTTTGAAATATTATACGGCATCTACAAGGTCTTCCTCCACACGCAGATTTCCGATGATGAACTCCTGGCGCTCGGGGGTGTTTTTGCCCATGTAAAACGGAAGAATGTCCTGCACATGCTCGCCTCTTTTTACCCTCACCGGTTCAAGCCGGATATCTTTACCGATAAAATGCCTGAATTCGTCAGGCGATATTTCACCCAGTCCTTTAAAACGGGTGATTTCGGGATTTGCTCCCAGCTTCCTGATTGCACCTTCCTTTTCATCGTCGGTATAACAATAGTAGGTATGCTTTTTATTTCTCACCCTGAACAACGGCGTTTGAAGGATAAACAGGTGACCCTGCCTTACCAGTTCAGGGAAAAACTGGAGAAAGAAAGTCATGAGCAGGAGTCGTATATGCATCCCGTCAACATCGGCATCGGTGGCGATAACCACATTGTTATAGCGGAGATTTTCAAGACCGTCTTCAATATCCAGTGCCGCCTGCAACAGGTTGAATTCTTCGTTTTCGTATACAATCTTCTTTGTAAGACCGTACACATTCAGGGGCTTGCCTTTCAGACTGAACACGGCCTGTGTGGCCACATCGCGGGATGTGGTGATGGATCCGCTTGCTGAATCGCCCTCAGTGATAAATATGGTTGAATCGAGCCTGCGCTCGTCATTATCGTTGAGATGAATTTTGCAATCGCGCAACTTCCGGTTATGCAAACTTGATTTCTTAGCCCTTTCCTTTGCCAGCTTCTGGATTCCTGAAATAGCCTTTCGCTCTTTTTCCGATTCGATTATCTTTTTGAGCAGCAGGTCAGCCGTTTCAGGATGCTTATGCAGGTAATTATCAAGGTGTTTTTTAAGAAAATCGGTTATGAAATTGCGGATTGAAACACCGTCAGGCGACATCTCTTTCGATCCCAGCTTGGTTTTGGTTTGAGATTCGAACACCGGTTCCTCGATTTTCAGGCTAAGTGCGGCTACGACGGAGGCACGGATATCTGACGGATCGAAATCTTTTTTATAGAATTCCCGGATTGTCTTAACAAGCGCCTCTTTGAAGGCTGCCAGGTGGGTTCCGCCCTGGGTGGTATGCTGGCCGTTCACAAACGTGTAATAGATCTCGCCGTAATGCGTTCCGTGTGTCATGGCGAGTTCCACATCTTCATCAGTAAGATGTATAAGAGAATAGAGGCTGTCGCCGTTCACATTTTCATGTAGCAGGTCAACAAGCCCTTCCTTTGAAAAAAACGGATTCCCGTTAAGGTTAATCGTAAGACCCGCATTGAGGTACACATAATTTTTGATCATGGACTCCACGTAGTCTTCCATAAACCGGAAATGACCGAACATTTTCTGGTCGGGCACAAAGGAAACAAGCGTTCCGTTGCGTGCGTCGACCGTCTGCTCAGGTATGTCCTCGGTTATATTGCCTTCGCAGAACTTTACTGTTTTTACCTTACCATCGCGGAAGGAACGGATTTCAAAAAAGGAAGACAGGGCATTGACTGCCTTGATACCAACACCGTTAAGACCAACCGATTTTTTAAATACCCTCGAATCGTACTTGGCACCTGTATTCATTTTCGAAGCCACATCAAGTACTTTTCCCAGGGGTATACCGCGGCCATAGTCACGGATCTGAACTATATTTTCATTCAGTGTGATATCGATCTTCTTCCCGAAGCCCATCATGAATTCATCGATGGCGTTGTCGAGAACTTCCTTCAGAAGAACATAAATGCCATCGTCCTGTGATGAACCGTCACCCAGTTTACCAATGTACATACCCGGACGCTTCCGGATATGCTCCTTCCAGTCGAGCGTACGTATAGTATCTTCCGAATAATTAGCAGCGGTCATATCTTTTAACGGTTTGTCGCAAAATTAGCATAAAGATGCTTGTGCCTTCCATTTCTTTATTAACATGCAAATAACAGGCTGTTGCGCCTTTCAAAAGGTTTGAAATTGAAAGTCAAAATTTTATCCTGTTTAAAATTAAATTTACGATTAATCCGATTTACGATTTACGATTTACGATTAAAAAATCCTATTACTGATTACTGTTTACTGAATACTTCTCTTGGCTAAGTCCTGCCTGTGCGGGCAGATTGCTTCGTCGCAAGCTCCTCGCAATGACGCTCTCTGTTCAAGGCAGTCACCAGTCACCAGTCACCAGTCACCAGTCACCAGTTACCAGTCACCAATCACTAATCACTACTCTTAAAACCACTTCTCCACATCCTGCACACTCAACCCCTTCAACCCCAGCTTATTCTTCTTATTAAACCCGTTGAGGTCATTGGCGAGTTTGGCGGCTTTGGCCTCATTCAGCTTTTCAATGGTTACAAAACCCAGTTTTTTCAGCGGATCAATCCATTCCTGCGGAATACCCTTCTCAGTATATTTTTCCGGTTCATCTTCCTTAATCACCAAAGGCTTTTCGGGCTTCATCTGGGGGAAGAACAACACATCCTGAATGCTCGACTGGTTAGTCATGATCATGGCAAGCCTGTCGATTCCCACGCCAAGTCCCGATGCCTGCGGCATTCCGTATTCGAGCGCCCTCAGAAAATCCTGGTCAATGAACATCGCTTCATCATCGCCTTTTTCTGAAAGCCTTAGCTGTTCCTGGAAACGTTCGCGCTGATCAATAGGGTCATTAAGCTCGGAATAGGCATTGCAAAGCTCTTTCGAATTCACGATCAGCTCAAAGCGCTCTGTGAGGCCCGGGTCGGACCTGTGCTTTTTGCAAAGAGGAGACATTTCAACCGGGTAATCCATGATAAATGTGGGCTGAACCAGGTGGGGCTCGACCTTCTCACCGAATATCTCATCAATAAGCTTGCCTTTGCCCATTGAAGGATCGGTTTCGATACCCATATTTTTACAGGTATCTCTCAATTGCTGTTCATCAAGAGCCCTGATATCAATACCTGCATATTGCTGAATGGCGCCTGCCATTGTCAGACGGGCAAAAGGTCTCTTGAAATCAATAACCGAATTGCCAAAAGGAACCTTTGTGGTGCCGTGTAAGTCGAGAGCCACCTTTTCAAGCATTTCCTCCACAAAATCCATCATCCACAGGTAGTCTTTCCAGGCAACATAAATCTCAAGAACAGTGAATTCAGGATTATGAGTCCTGTCCATTCCCTCGTTCCTGAAATCGCGTGAAAATTCATATACTCCCTCGAAACCGCCGACAAGAAGTCTTTTAAGGTACAACTCATCGGCTATCCTCAGGTAAAGAGGCATATCAAGCGTATTATGATGAGTGATGAAAGGCCTAGCCGTTGCACCGCCAGGAATGGGTTGCAGCACCGGTGTTTCCACTTCAAGGTATCCTTTTGAATTATATAATTCCCTGAGAGAATTGATAATTTTAGTGCGTTTTATAAAGATATCGCGCACGCCGGGATTAACAACAAGGTCAACATAGCGCTGGCGGTACCTGAATTCAGGATCGGTAACCGCATCATAAACGGTTCCGTCCTTTTCCTTAACAACCGGAAGAGGTTTAAGTGATTTCCCAAGAATTATGAGTTCCTTCACATGAATTGATATCTCGCCCATCTGGGTTATGAAAACAAATCCCTTAACACCTATGAAATCGCCTATATCCAGGTGTTTTTTGAATACGATGTTGTATAAGGTTTTATCCTCACCCGGGCACAGGTCATCGCGCTTCAGGTAAATCTGTATCCGGCCGTGTTCATCCTGAATCTCGGCAAACGACGCACTTCCCATGATGCGTTTACTCATAAGCCTTCCGGCCAGGGCCACATCCTGAAACTTCTCCTCATTGCCCTGGAATTCGGTTATGATGCGCTTTGTATTTATATTCACCGGAAACATGGCGGCCGGGTAAGGATCAATACCCAGTTTGCGTAATTCATCGAGCGACTGCCTGCGAATTACTTCCTGTTCGCTCAATTCAGAATGATTCATTTAATTAAATTGATTTAAGATTCGGCAAATATACATTTTTTTAATATCGCTCGCAGAGATGCTATGATCACCTCTCACGATTGAGCATCAGAGTGCAAATCATTATATTTGCACTTTAGTTTACAGCATGCGCTATTTTATTATAGGTTTCAAAAACAGTGGTAAAACAACATTCGGAAAATTGCTTGCCGAAAGACTTTCGCTTGAATTTATTGACCTGGATGAATACATTGAAAGCCGGGAGAAGAAAACAATCCCTGAAATCTATACCGAACGGGGCGAAGAAAGTTTCCGCCGTCTTGAATGGAGAGCCCTGAAAGAAGTGGCCGTAGGGCATGATAACATCGTCATTTCAACTGGCGGAGGTGCTCCCTGCCACTGTGATAACATGACCCTGATGGAAAAATACGGGAACGTTATTTACCTCAGGGTAAGCGACAGCTTGCTTATCAGCCGGTTGTCCGAGGCGGCGAAAGACAGGCCTATAGTTCTGGGTAAAAGCACCCGTGAACTCCGGGAATACATAACTGAATTACGAAACCGGTGTGAACACCATTATAAAAGAGCCAGGTATATAGTGGATGGCGATATCCCCGATTTGGAAGCAGTTGTGACTATGCTTAATGCCGGCTGAATCAGAAAGGAAGATCGTTGGGTTCTTCGCCGGGCAACAGGGGCTCCAGGTGGTCCATTACATCGGCAACAGGTAGTGCGCTTGTTTCCTGTACGCCTGAAGATTCAATTTTCCATGCTCTCAGATCGGTGTACCACTTTCCGTTGAACTCCCGCGACTCGGCATTAAAAGCTACATTGATCAAAGCTCCGGGCTTTAATGATTTAACCAGACCTGCTTTTTCTCCCCATGCAGAAATGCAAACCTTCCGGGGATACTGCTCCTGGGTTTCCAGGATGAAATCCTGCCTGTTCCATTGGCCGTTCTTACCGGTGCCGGTCTGCTCAGGAAGAATCTGTATCAGTTTACCTGAAATTTCAAGTGCCATAACGTTATTCTTTTAAAAAGTTAATGGATAAAAGTACAACTATTCGGTCGATTATTAAATGGTGTTAATTTCTTTTTCATATTTCAAACCAGGGCCGTCTATCAGCGTTTTCGTGTTGTCAGTGTAATTTCTTGATGATGAATCATTATTTTCGTAGTTTTGCAATTGTTAACCTTATCAACAGCTTTATCCTTTAACCGACACCTGTATGGCACACGTGTTCCCTGGAGTACATGCCAAAAACCGCAAGGAATTCTTCATGTTACTTGTTACTTCCATGCAGGCCGCTTTTATTGGCGCCTTTTGTTCGCTTTTTCTCATTGGTTCACATGTGCTTTTCCTTCAATCGTGGTACCCTGAAAATCTTCCCCAGGCATTTGTGATATCAGGCGTAACCGGGATATTTCTGTTTTCGCTGTATTCTTACATGAACAGCAGGGTAAATTTCAGGGTTTTTACAATTTTCTGGCTTGTCTTCATGTTCCTTTTGAACGCTTTCATTTACATATTTTATGATTTGATCGTTCCATTGAATATTGCCGGAATCCCGCTGATGATGCCTTTCACCCTGTGTCTCCCGGTTAATTTCATTGTAATGCTTTTATGGCGCCGGCAGCTGCTGGAGCTTTATACATCTTTCCAGAACAGGAAATACAATGCCACCATACGCAATTCCTTTATCGGAGGTATCATTTTTGTCAGCTATGCGCTGGTGGCAGGACTTTACATCAACTGGGACATCCTGCTTATCCTGGCTTTCAGTTCGGCGTTCATAGGAATGGCGCTGATTCTTCAGGTCGTAATCAATTATCATCATAAATATTCAGGATTATATCATCAGCCGATCAGGCGTAATCCGCTCCGTTCAAGATTTTACGAGCTGTTTTACACGCGGTACACGCTTTTGCTTGTATCATTTGTTGTGCTTTCTGCAACTGTCGGGTTCATCATTCATTATCATTTTATTACCGAAACCCGAATCAACTTTACTAACTCCATAAGCCTTGCCAAGTTTTTCGGATTCTTTACTGGCACCATGTTTCTTTTTGTCCTGACCGTCGAGGGATTTTTGCTGCGCCGCATTCTTTACGCATACGATTCACCTTACAGCCTGGTCCTGATTCCGGTGATCCTGCTTATTGCCGCTGCTGCTTCGCTTGTGGTTGATATTCTTGTGGGCCAGAATAACGCGTTTGCCCGCTTTTCTTTCGGGTTCCTCATGATCGCAATGATGCGCATCGGTTACGAAACAACGTATGACGCTATTGAAGTCCCCTCGCTTAAAGTATTGTTCCGCACTCTTGACCTGAGGTTTTCCTCATCCATTAAGCCCAGGTTAGGAGGAACAATAAGAATGGCCTCGCTCATATTTGCCGGTTTAATCCTTCTTTTACTGCTGATTTTCAACCTGAATAAAGGCATTTTCATTAATCTTACCATCATAGTACTCACCGGTATATGGGTACCCGTTGGCATTAAGCTCGTAAGAAATTACCAGGCCTCGTTGAGAGATTACATACGCCGACTTAAATCGATCAGAAGGAATACGGGACAGGAAATGAATATCGATGAGAAATCGCATGTTCTGATCAACAGCAAAAACCCGGTTAAGTCAATCAATACCCTTTCTATCATAGAGCGGCTTGAACCGCTTACCCATGAAAAACATATTATTTCGCTGCTGGGTACCGAGTCGCCTCAGCTCCGCAAATACATACTCGAGCGCATTGATGAAAACGCCTTGTTCAGTGCTCTTCCAAGCCTTAAACAATTAATGGCTACGGATCAGAAACAGCAGAACGGTTATCTGGTCAAGCTGGCAAACCGCTTTGAAATCAAGCTGAATGCCGGAACAACGCGGCATGCCATTGAAACCATTGTGAATTCAACCACACTCACCGACCGTATATTGGCGGCAGAAATTATAGGCAATTCAGGGAACCAGGAATACGCGGATTTCCTGCTCCACCTGTCGCGTGATTTTGAACCGGAGGTGAAACTGGCATCTGTAAAAGCCATGGCAAGGCTTGCCAACCCAAATCACAGTTATGTGCTGATTGGGTACCTGACTACGCCTGTTTACTATCCTTATGCTTTTGAAGCCCTTGTAAAAATTGGTGATCCGGCAATTCCTTTCATGGAAGAGTGTTTTCTTGTGCCGGATGCCGATAACAAGCTTTTATTGCGGATTGTGAGAATTTATGGTAAGATTGGAACCATGGCCGCTATGGAATCGCTGCTGTCGAAAATTGAAAACCAGAATCGCAGCATTTCACGGCAGGCATTACTCGCCCTTCGTGAGGCTAAATTCCAGGCTTCACCCGGTAATATAAACCGGATACTCAATGATATTGTGCGCCTCATTAATATCATGTCGTGGAATTTCGGTGCCTACGCCAGCATTCAGAATCATTCTCATTTCCGGCAGCTTAAGAATTCGATTGAATCTGAAATTGCCGATAATTACGAGATCCTGTATCACATGCTCGCACTGGCTTATAATCCAACCTCCATAGCGAATATTAAAAACATGCTAAATGAAGGCACTGATACCGATATAAGCTTTGCGATTGAACTTCTTGATCAGATAGTAAATGAGGAGATCAAGCAGGTGTTCTTCCCTGTTGTTGAAAATATTTCGGTGAATGACCGGTTCAAACAACTGCAGTACTTTTTCCAGACTGTAAAGGATTCTCCTGAAAACCTTATTCATGAAATCATTACGCGCGATTTTAACCAGATATCGCTGTATGTTAAGGCAACTGCCATTTACAGCATGCTGCTTTTAAAGAAATCGGTGCCCGGCCAGGAAATCAACGCCTGTTTGTTCCACCCGAACCAGTTGATAAGGGAAACCGGTGCGCTGATTTTACATGAGCAAAAACCTGAAGAGCTGGAATCAGTATTAAACCGGCTTCCCGCCGAACAGGTTGTGGAACTCCGCTCGGCACTGAGCCGTCTGAATGATGGCGTTCCGTACCTGCTTATCGACAGGATCAGGTTTATAAAAAATTGCACAGTGCTGCAAAATATTTCAGAAGATATTCTTCTTGAAATTTCAAGAGCGCTTGTCTTTCACCAGATGAAAACTCACGAGGAATTTCTCATTAAGCGTGAGGACGTTCACTTTGCCTTTATGATTGTAATCGAAGGCACCGCCCAGATCAATATTTCTTCAGGGAAAGTGTTTACCTTTGGCAAAAATGATATAATTTACAGCGATATTTTAGTTGAAGATTGCACGTATTCTTTCAAAGCACTTTCTGATCTCAGATTCTACAGTCTTGAGCAGGAAGTACTTAATTCACTGATGTTCGATTATATCGATTTCAGGGATACCGTATTGGAAATTGTAGAAGAAGCCTAATTATTGCATAATGGGATTTGAACATGACATATTTATAGGTTTTGCACCGTCCTCGGGTAATGAAATTACTTCGGCATGGACAGTTAAATTCTGCAATTATCTTACCCTATTGATGAACCGGATATCGGAACGCAAACTCACCTTCATCACTCATGAAGACTTACGGGTGAGGCAATCCGTTCTGGGCGAGAACCCCGGGAGTATTTTTTCTCAAACGGCAGTTTTTATAATTATCCTGTCACCCGAATACATTAAGTCCAAATCCTATCTTAAGGAATTGGATGATCTATACAACAAGATCAATGCTGAAAATGCCGAAAACGGAAACATGCACAGGATATTCAAGGTACTGACACAACCTGTGCCTGTTGAAGAACAGCCTGAATGCCTTCGGGACGAACTGAGCTATAATTTCTTTGAAATAAACCGGTATAATAAAAAGGCAATATCTTACGATATCACCTCACAGGAACCAACAGAAAAATTCTGGTCCAAACTCGTTGACCTGGCTTATGACATTACCGATAAGCTCGATGAGCTTTCAGGTACCAGTCGCGCAGGTAAACCATCCAAAAATCTACCGGCAGTTTTCCTGGCTGAAACATCATTTGACCAGACAGAAAACCGAGATAAGCTGAAACGCGAGCTGCAATACCTGGGTTATAGGATACTCCCGGTTTTACCAATTTCCGAAGAGGCTGAAAAAGGGAAACAGGCCATTGACAAGTGCCTGAGTGAGGCTGTTGCCACAGTTCACCTGCTGGGTGCATGGTACGGCGATTTTATAAAGAATTCACGGCTGTCTTTCATCGATTTCCAGATCAAAACAGTCAAAGACTTTATTTCAGCCAAGGAAAATCTGACAAAACCCTACCAGATCATCTGGATCCCCAACGATATAAAACCTACGGATCAAAGGCAGGCTTTGTATCTTAAACGTCTGAAAAGGGATGAATCCCAGTACCAGACTGAAATTATAGAAACTTCTTTCGAGGTATTTAAAACAATACTGAACGCACGGCTTTCTGAACTTACAAATCCACAGGAAAAGCCGGTGGCCGAGAAAAATAAGCTTTATGTTATTTATGAAAAGCCCGCACAGGTTAAGATGAAGCAGTTTAACGACATGATGCGCGGCAGGGGATTTGAGATCGTGGAACACAGCCAGAACGGAGATGAAAATCCGCTCAGCCGGCATATCAACAACCTGCTGATTGCTGATGCGGTTCTGATCTATAAAGGTGAAAGCACAATGGACTGGCTCAACAGCAAGATCCGTGATCTTGTTAAAGCCCCTGGTTACGGAAAAAGCAAACCTTTCAGGGCGGTTGAAATTATATCCATGCAAAAAACAGCTGATAAATCGTTATTATTTCTGAAGAATGTTCCGGTTAACTGGGATGAAGAAATAAATCCTGAGGTTATTAATCACTTTTTAGATCATTTGGCAAAAAAATGACAGAGAATCCGATCCGAAATATAAAAACCAACACACTTACGCTCGCCAATCCCTTCCCGGGGCTGAGGCCTTTCAGTGTGGAGGAAAGCCATTTATTTTTCGGTCGTGAGGGTCAATGCGAAACCGTTCTCGGTTACCTCGCCAGGAACAGGTTTGCCGCAGTAACCGGTGCATCCGGAAGCGGAAAGTCGTCTTTGATCTATTGCGGCCTTATTCCTGCCCTGTATGGCGGTTTTATAACCGAAGCAGGTTCAAAATGGAGAATCATTACAACCCGTCCGGGTAACAGTCCTGTTGAAAACCTTGCAGAAGCCATAGCTGAAAGCGACCGGAAAGACAAGGAAAATGAAGAACTGATAATCGATAAACAGATTATTTATACGATCCTTCGCCGAAGTTCCTTCGGACTTGTCAATGCGGTGAGACAAATCAAACTTGCACCGGCTGAAAATATACTTCTTATCCTCGACCAGTTTGAGGAATTGTTCCGGTTTAAGGAAAGCAGGAAAGATATCACGGTTGTAAATGAAACCGAAGCCTACATTAAAATGCTTGTAAATGCCATCAGGCAGAAGGACCAGCCGATTTATGTAGTGCTTACCATGCGTTCCGATTTTATTGGTGAATGCTCACAATTCCAGGAGCTCACCAAGCTCATCAACAAAAGCAATTTCCTGATCCCTCAAATGACGCGTGACGACTTCAAGGAAGCCATCACAGGTCCGCTTGCCGTTGGTGGGGCTGAAATTGATCCCCAGCTTCTCCAGCACCTGCTGAACGCCATTGAGGATAAGAATGACCAGCTTCCTGTTCTTCAACACGTGATGATGCGTACCTGGGAGTTCTGGACCCGGAATAACGAACCGAACGCGCTCCTTAAAATACGTGATTATGAAGTGGCCGGCCGGATCGAAAACGCTCTTTCAATGCATGCCAACGAGGCATTTGACGAGCTAACCGAGGAAGGTAAGGGAATCTGCAAAGTGATGTTCCGTTGTCTTACCGAAAAAGGAACTGATAATAAGGGTACTCGCCATCCTGCTACTATAAAATATATTGCTGAAATTGCACAGGTTCCCGACTCGAAAGTGATTGATGTCGTGAATAAATTCAGGGCAAAGGGCAGATCTTTCCTTACACCGGGTGAAGAAGTGCTGATCGACAGCGATACAGTTATCGATATCTCGCATGAAAGTCTGATGCGAATATGGGATAAGTTGAAATCATGGGTAGATGAAGAGTTTTCATCTGTGCAAATGTATCTCCGTCTTGCCGAAGCATCATCGCAATACCAGGTGGGGAAAACCGGACTGTGGAGACCTCCTGACCTGCAGCTTGCCATAAACTGGAAAAAGACTCAGAAACCAACGCTGGCTTGGGCAAAGAAATATAACCCCGCTTTCGAAAAGGTAATGGTTTTCCTCGATGCCAGCGAGAAAAAGTATCAGCAGGAAGAGCAAAACAAAGTGAGGCTTCAGCGTATGGAGCTTAACCGCACCCGTAAGTTTGCCGTCTCATCCCTGCTTGCCGCGGTTGCATTTCTGTTTATATCGGTTTGGGGCTTCCAGCAACGGGCTGAAGCTATTAAAAGAGCCCGTGAATCAGAAATGGCACGGCAGGAGGCCGAATACAGGAAGAAAGAGGCCGACAGCCTGAGGGATATAGCCAACAGCAGGGCATCCATGGCAGAAATGGAAGAAATGATGGCACAACTCAGTGCCGACTCAGCCGATAAAAAAAGAGCCATTGCGTATCTGCAAACTAAAATCTCCGATCAGCAGAGACTGCTCGCCCAGGAGCAGGCTGAACAGGAGGCTAAGAAAAGCGCGGCTTACCAGCAGGAAAAAATTCAGGCTGAAACAACAGCAAAGCTTGCCCAGGAACAACAATCGATAACCGAAAAAGAGAAAGTAGCGGAACTGAAAAAGAAAACCCTCTCGATTGCCCAGACAATGGCGGTTAAGACCATTCAGACTGATGATAAAAATCTGAGAGGACTGTTGGCTTACCAGGCTTACCAGTTTAACCGCGACTATGACGGACAAATGGATCATCCCGATATTTACAGCGCATTGTACAACGCTCTGTGCGGCTTCTGGGGCGATAACTACAACCTGCTTCCCGGCCATACCGGACCAGTGAAATCAGTGGCATTTGTCCCCGGAACTTCGGTATTTTACAGTTCAGGAGCAGACGGTAAAATCCTGAAATGGGATTTAAACGGCAATGCGAAGTCATTCAAGACAATCGTCAGCAACCCGATTAACCGGTGTATGGCTATAAGTCCAAATGGCCGCTGGCTTGCCAATGCAACCCTTACTTCGGCCATTCAGTTCTTTAACCTAAATACTCCTGCCAGTGAACCTGATTTAAAACAGGCTCACAAGAGCTGGGTGAGTGTCCTTGCTTTTACACCCGACAGTAAAGGACTTTATTCGGCAAGTAACGACAGAACCATTATATTCTGGGATCTTATCAACGGCTCAAACCAGGTGTTCCTGAACCTTCCCAATACAACAGTACGTTGCATGGCCGTTTCACCAGTGGGCCGGTTCCTTTTCGGCGGCACCGATGACGGAAGGTTAATCCGTTGGAACCTGGATACCAAGGAGGAAGTGGTTCTTTTCAAATCCGATAACGATGCGATCTCAGCAATGGCGTTAAATTCAACAGGCAGCCGCATTGCCTTTGTGGATAAAAACGGCACCATGGGAATCGTAGACACCAGGACTAACCTTGTCACACGTACCATCCAGGCTCATTCTGTAAGGGTGATGGATATTAAATTCAGTCCCGACGACCGCCAGATAGCCACAGCATCCATGGATAAAAAAGTAAAGATATGGGATGCCGGTAATTTAAATAACCGGCCAATCACTATTACCCGTCATAATAACTGGGTGCTTTCTGTGGCCTTCAGTCCTGACGGAAAATACCTTGTATCGGCTGACAATGACGGAAATATCTATTACTGGCCGACCCATGCATCCCCTATGGCCGACCAGATGTGCGGACTCATTACGCGAAATATGAACCAGCGTGAATGGGAAACCTATGTCGGTTATGATATTAATTATGTGAAAACCTGCCCAAACAAATAAACTTAAATGCTGCACCCAAAAACCCGGTTGTTGATCTTACTCCTGATTGTTTCAGGTGCTTTTTACAATCTTTCCGTGTCGGGTCAGGAAGATTGTGCAAATAAAATTCAGGAAGCCCAGCGGTATTATGACCAGGGAATGATTGATGAAATTCCGAGTATGCTTGCGCCCTGTATGCAGGACGGATTCACCCGGCCCCAGAAAATCGAAGCTTACAAGCTGATCATCATGTCTTACCTGTTTAATGAAAATCAGTTTGAAGCCGAAAAAACGATGCTTGAGTTTCTTAAAAAATACCCCGAGTACGAAATCATGCCCAATGACCCGGTTGAATTCGTTTATCTTTTCGAATCGTACCGTACTGCCTCCGTTTTTTCCTTTGGCCTTATAGGCGGTATCAATGTGACCGATCCCCGGATTATTGAACGGTACACTATGCTCGACAAGACAAATGCCGAACTTACAACAAGCATCAAACCCGGCTTTCAGTTTGGGCTTGGGGTTGAACGGTATCTTAGCCGGAAGCTGCTTTTGAACGTGGAACTCTATTTTGCCGAAAATTCATATGAATTCTCGGATAAGATCAAAACACGCTATGTAAATTTTACAGAAAAGCTGTATAAGGTTGAGATTCCCCTTACGTTGTCGTATGAGTTTACAATAAATAAAACACACTTCATTGCCAGGGCAGGTTTTTCCGCTGCAAAACTCACAAAAGTGACAGGCCAGCCGCAGAGAAAATATTTCGAAGATGCACCGGCCCTGTCTTCAGGTGATATCGATATAACCGGCCAGAGAAGAAATATGCTTTACAGCGGCGTCATTGGGGCCGGGCTGAGGTATAAGGTGCCCCGGGGGGTTCTTTCATTTGATGTAAGGGCTAAAATAGGAATCAATAACATAGTGAAGAGCAGTAGCCGTTTTGATAATCAAAAGCTTACGTATCAGTACTATTATCTCGACGATGATTTCTCAGTGAATACTCTTTCTTTTTCAGTAGGTTATTATTTTTCATTTTATAGTCCCCGAAAACAGCGTTAATATGAAACCCATTCGGCATATACTTTTGCTTATCAGCATATTATACATGTTTTCATGTGACAAGGAAGATATTTCCAGCGGTCAGAAAACGACTTTTATTAAATATTTCACTGACTTTCCTGAGTTCAAAGCCGCGGATGTGGTTGTAACCGATAATGGCTATGCAGTTCTGGGAACCGCCACGACTATTGATAACTCTAAATATATTTGCCTGATTAAGACTGATGAATATGGCAATACTACGGATTCAATAAGAACTTACGGTGTTAATGCACGCAATACGGCATGGTGCCTTAAAGCCCTTGACGACGGAGGTTATGCCATTCTCGGATCCTACATCAATGATACAACGGAGCATAAAGCAGTGTATTTCATTCGTACAAACAGTGCCGGAGATACATTATGGACAAAAAAAATAAGAAGAAACGGCGACCTCGAAGCGGTTTACTTTGATGTGAGCGATAACGGCTCATTTTTTATGACCGGTTACTATGACACGGATTCTTTGAATCTGAAAAAACAAATATGGTGCATGGGTATTGATGAATCAGGGAATACAATTGGAAACCAGAGATTATACGGATTTCCGTCAGGAGATGATATGGGTACACATTTGCAGATCCTGCCGGATGAAAGACTTGTGATTACGGGTTATGTGACTCACTCACAAGGCAAAATGCCCTTTATCATTAAAACGAAAGAGAACACCGTATTTGCTGATGCCTGGGAACTGTCAGGAAATGCTAATGAAAGCGGTAACTGCATCAGGGCACTGGATGGTGATAATTTTCTTCTTCTCACAACTTACAGTACTTCAGGACAGGAACAGGTAACGCTCAAGCGGGTTCATATGTCATCTTCCCTTCATGAAATCAACTGGCAGAAAAGTTTTGACAACGGAACCCGTGAATCTGGCAGGGACCTGATCCTGAACGGCCAGACATTTTATATCCTGAGTACAAGTGCACTCAATACTTCCAACTCTTCAATTGCGATAACAACTACCAACCCGGAAGGACTTCAAAGTAACCGGGTGGAATTCGGATCGGAAAGCCAACTGCTGGGTTCTTCATTCAAACAGACTGCCGATGGCGGATTTATAATCACAGGAACCAATCAGCACGCTGAAGCCAATAATACAGCGATTACACTGATCAAGACCGATTCCCATACAGGACTATAGTCCTCCGGGTTGGAAATCAGTGTTAAATGAGGCTGATTACCGCAGTTTTTTTACAGTTCATCAAATAGTTTCGTGCGTTTATTTTGCATTTTTGTATTTTTGAGGTTATCCTTGGAAATCCTTCGCTAACATCTTATGCAAAATGAGAAAACTTTCATCACACCCGAAATTGCTTTTCACTTTCATTGTTTCATTCCTTCTGTTCTCATCAAATCTGCAATCCGCATCAGATAATACCTCACTCACCGTTCTGGATGTAAATGCATCACCCGTTGCTACAGCAGATTCTTATACGGTTGATGAAGGAGCCTCCCTGACTATTGCAGCACCAGGAGTTCTTTCAAATGATACGGATGACGACTCAGATCCGTTAACCGCCGTAATTGTTGGTTACCCTGAGTTTTATTCTAACTTTCAGCTTAATAATGACGGCTCTTTCACGTATACACATGACGGTAGTGAAACCACAACTGACGCTTTTACATACAGGGCTTTTGACGGCTCCTCATACAGCAGTACAGTAACTGTAACCATTACAATTAACCCGGTTAACGATCCGCCGGTTGTAACTAATATTCCTAATCAGACGGTCTCGGAAGGTTCGATTTTTGGTATCATCAATCTGAATAATTATGTGTCGGATCCGGACCATAATGACAACCAGATTAACTGGACCTTCAGCGGAAATATAGATCTGACCGTTTCCATTTCACCATCAAAAATTGCTACAATTACGATTCCGAACATAAACTGGAACGGAGTTGAAACCATAATATTCACCGCCACCGATCCTCTTGGCGGAAGTAGCAGTGATCCGGCAATATTCACAGTGACACCTGAAAATGACCCACCTGTAGTTTCTGATATTCCCAACCAGACCATTTCAGAAGGGGCATCTTTTGCCACCATAAATCTTGACAATTATGTGTCCGATGTAGACAATACCAATGCTGAAATGACCTGGACCTACAGTGGAAATTCACAGTTAATCGTAAGCATAAGCCCTTCGAGATTGGCAACCGTTTCTGTTCCGAATGCACATTGGTATGGTTCCGAAACCATCACTTTTGAGGCCGCGGACCCGTCAAATGCAAAAAGCAATGATGCGGCCACTTTCACTGTCACCAATGTGAACGACAACCCGATACTGGCCGCTATTGAAGGCGGCGCGCTGAGTTATTCCGAAGGATCGGGACCTGTGCAAATAACAGCTTCCCTTTCCGTTACTGATTATGATAATGCGGTTTCTTCAGCAACAGTGAGCATTGGATCCAATTACCAAAGCGACCAGGATATTCTTTCATTCGTTAATGCATATGGCATTACAGGTAGTTTTAATTCAACCAACGGAATTCTGACTCTCACTGGTACCACAACACCTGCCAATTACCAGGCAGCATTGCGGACAATAAAATACGAAAACACCAGTGCAAGTCCTTCCACAGCCACACGTACAATCAACTTTATGGTGAACGACGGGTCAGCAAACAGCAATACGCAAACCCGGTCGGTTGTCGTTAATTCAACCAATTCATCACCTGTTTTGTCAGACCCCACTTCTACATCAATCCTTTTTACTGAAAACGGGACACCTGTAGTCCTCACAAGTACGATTACGGTATCCGACGACGATAATCTGACCCTTACCTCCGCACAGGTTTCAATAACATCTGGCTTTCAGACCGGCCTCGATGTGCTGAGTTTCACCCCATCGGGACCCGTTACAGGGAGTTTTGATAATTCAACCGGTGTGCTGACTTTAAGCGGTATGGCTTTTCTGAATACTTACCGGACTGTTTTGCGAAGCGTCCGGTTCAATAATACAAGCGAAGTTCCTTCCACCGACAGCCGCACAGTAACGTTTTCTGTATCCGATGGAACATCTAACAGCAATAACCTGAACAAAACAGTAGTTGTCACCGCTGTGAATGATAAACCCGTCCTGGCTGCCATTGAACCAACAGCGCTGTCATACACGGAAGGTGAAGGTGAAAAACAGATTACAAACACAATTACACTTTCAGATGTGGATAATCCAACGCTCCCGTCTGCCACCGTTAGTATTTCTGCCAATTACCAGAGCGATCAGGATATCCTTACCTTTACACCTGCCAACGGCATTACCTCTGCCTGGAATTCCGTGCTGGGTCAACTTGTACTTACCGGCCCTGCAAGTCTTTTAGATTTTCAAAACGCTCTCCGATCCGTCAGGTATAATAATACCAGTCAGAATCCGGGTGTACTCGCCCGTACAATAAGGTTTGTCATCACTGACGGTACTGCAACAAGTGATCCGATAAGCCGCAATATTACAGTTACAAGCGTAAATTCGGCTCCCTTACTTACCGATCCGGTATCCACTCCGGTTGTTTTTACTGAAAACGGAGGACCAGTGCAGGTTACCAGTACAATAACGGTTACTGATAACGACAATCTGAACCTTGCCGGTGCCACAATTACGATCAGTTCCGGTTTTTCAACCACACAGGATGTACTGAGCTTCACGTCAGCCGGTTCCATAACCGGAAATTACAATACAACAACAGGTATCCTAACACTTACGGGCAGTTCATCGGTTGCCAATTACCAGACGGTTTTGCGAAGTGTTAAATATAACAACACCAGTGAGGCACCTGCAGAGGATCCAAGGGTTATATCTTTTATTGTGAATGATGGTACTGTCAACAGCCCTGCCCTGGAGCGAACAGTCACCATAACACCTGTGAATGATGCTCCGGTTGCCACCAATGTTACAATGACTTCAATCAATAATAACGTCGGAAGTACATTCACCGGTTTATTTACATTTACTGACCCCGACAACGACAATCCGGGAACTCATACATACCAGTGGTACAGGGCCGAAAATGCACTCGGTAACCTCCCAGTGCCCATTAATGGTGCCACGGCTGTTACTTACAAACCAACCAGGTCAGACGGAGGCAAGTATATAAGTTTTGAAGTAACCCCCGTGGATGAACATCTTCTGGCCGGAGCCCCTGTAAGAATTACCCCGTTTCAGTATATTAATGCAGCGCCTGTGGCTAGCAGTGTACATATTTATGCACCAACCGCCCAGTCCGGATCTACAATTAGCGGAAGATACGGTTATAGCGACAAGGAAGGCAATCCCCGTGGAAACGGAATTTACAGGTGGTACAGGTCGGATGTAAGCAACCCGACCGCCTCTTCCCCCGGAACGCTCATAGGAACCGATTCTACTTACAGGCTTAAGCCGGCGGAGGGAGAAAAATGGATATGGTTCAGGGTAAGTCCCATGGCCACCACAGGCTCAACTCCGGGTGACTCGGTATGGAGTAACATCATCGGACCTATAGGCCAGTTCAGCGCCACTATAGCAGGGACCGACACGTTCTGCTATGGATCGGTAATGCCCATCACGCTCACCATAACAGGAGGCACTGCACCGTATTCGGTTATCCTTCACCGGGCCGGTACACTGGCTAAAGACACAACCATCAACGCCATCCAAACATCACCGCGGACGATCAATGTGAAAATACCGGGTACATATACTCTTAAAACAGTTACCGATGCCAACTCAGATGATGCCGATCTGACAACGGCCACGCCGGTTGTCCTATTTGTAAATGCCCGTTCAAAAGCCTTGATTTCAGGTACAACTAGTATATGCCCTGAATCAGCTTCCCATGCCAATCTGTTCCTGAGCTTCATTTCAGGTACAAAACCATGGACTGTCACGCTGAGGAGAAAGGAAACACCCCCATACACCGATACTACGATTACCAATATCAACACCACACCATATACATTCTCAGCCAGTATACTCGGAGGGCCCACTCGCTACCGTGTCGTTGCCATCACCGATGCAAACGGATGTCCGGGCGACACGGCATCAGGATCGGCCTGGTTATCATACCGGACATCCCCGCTTGCTCGCATTACCGGAAGTGATACCATTTGCTCAGGCACAAGTGTTAACCTGAACGTGGCGCTGACAGAAGGAACTGTACCCTGGAGCTTTACTTATGTCAGAAACGGTGTTAACCCGGTTACCGTTAACAATATCAATACAAATTCCTATACATTCCCTGTTACTCAGTCGGGAACCTACACCATTACAACTGTGACTGACCATGTGGGATCGGGTTGCGGACTGGGGATAGCGGAAATTGTTTATTACACTCCTCCAACTGCAACCATATCAGGAACCGCTACAATATGTGATCATACTACAACTAATCTTACGGTTACCCTGACCGGGAAAGCACCATGGAAATTCGGATATGATCGTAATGTTACACTTGATTCCACCATTGTTCAGAATGTTTTAACAAGTCCCAGGTCTGTTTCTGTTTATAAAGCCGGCACATACAGGTTGTTCGAAGTGATCGATAAAAACGGCTGTAAGGGATCCGTTTCGGGGAGCGCAACCATTACGCTTACACAAGGTCCTGTGGTAAGCATATCAGGACTTAAAACGGCATATGATTATATGTCAGCAGAAATTGACACCATTATCGGAACACCTGCCGGGGGCGAATACTTTGGTCCGGGTGTTATCGGCAATTATTTTATACCTAAAATTGCAGGTCTTGGAACACACAATGTGGCTTACAGGTACCGTACCTCACCATCGTCGTGTTACGGCTATGACACGGTTGTAGTGAATGTGCTTGAATCCGATGCCATTATCCGTTTTGAAAACGGCCGCAATAAATTCTGCAAAAACGATGCTCCATTCAGGGTTACCGGAGTAAACCTCGACGGAAGCATCGGAAACTTTCACATAAGCGGTGACCAGGGTCTGACTGATAACGGCGACAATACGGCAAGTGTTAATCCTGCTGTTCTTGGATATAACAAGTATACAATCACCTACACGTATTATAAAAGCGGCGTTCCGTTTTACAAAACGGCTGATTTTGATCTTGGTGTTCCCCCGTTGGCAGCTTTTAATTGGGCAACCGAGTGTTACCATGAAGGCCAGTCCATTAATTTTATAAATAAATCCACATCTAGTTTCGGATTCCTGAATGACACCAGCTATTTCTGGCAGGTTAAAACAAATTCGGGATTTGATGCGGACAGCAATAAGAATATAACTTATACATTTCCTCAAGCCGGCATTTACCAGATCTCACTGAAAGTGAAAAATACCTACGGCTGTACCGATACCAGTATACAATCGCTGAATCTCAGACAGACTTACCAACTTTCAAATCTGGGCTATTTTGAAAATTTTGATAATAACCCGATTGAATGGGAAAGCGGTAAAAAGACTTACCCGGTGAACAGCTGGAAACTGGGAACACCTGTTCGGTCGGTAAACGGATTCACAGGTGCTTTCTCGGGGAATAACTGCTGGTTCACCAATATAACAACGACCACAACTCCTGCACCATCTGAAATATCCTGGGTGACAAGTCCCTGCTTTGATTTTACAGGAATAGACAATCCCATGCTCAGCCTTGAAATTTGGAGATTGTTCAATTCCAACCGTGACGGGGCCAATATTGTCGCCACATCAGACAGCGGTAAGACCTGGAACCTTGTAGGAACTGTCGGTGATGGTAAAAACTGGTTCAACAGCTATTATATCAGAGGCATTCCGGGAGAGTTCGGATGGTCGAATGATAACAACGCCGGGAATGATTCCTACTGGGTTAATGCAAGGCACTCTCTCGATTATCTGAAAGGCAAAAAGGAAGTTCAATTCCGTGTTGCTTACGGATCGGCAGAATCTGCACAAAATAATGACGGAATAGCGTTTGACGATTTTTCGATTACCAAACGGGAAAAAATGGCATTAGTTGA
Source organism: Bacteroidales bacterium (assembly GCA_035299085.1). NCBI lineage: Bacteria > Pseudomonadati > Bacteroidota > Bacteroidia > Bacteroidales > Bacteroidales bacterium. The sequence continues at coordinate 40,753 of DATGXG010000023.1, forward strand.
ACATTTTACCAATTCCAAACTGAAGTCTGCCGCTAAGGCTGATTCAACACTCGATTTGTTCACTGAAGCATATGGCACCAATGCCATCAACATCCAGTACCATAGCGGAGATCCTGATGGTGATCCATTCTATGAAACAAATCCTCTTGTACCCACTACACGCCAGTTTTATTATGGTCTTTCTGATATACCATATGCTGTAATTGACGGTGGGTTTGAAAACGGATTCCTAATTGACTATACAGACTCAAAGCCTTTGGATAAGAATACAATCATTAAGCGATCCCTTGACGATTCATGGTTTGATGTAAGAGCGAGCGCTTCACGTACTGACAATCAACTTGATGTTGTTGTAGCGGTTAAATCGAAAAAAGATTTGCCGCATATCGAATTGTCAGTTCGCATTGTGGTAATTGAAAGCATTGTACACGGGGTGACCGGTGAAAACGGAGATACGCTGTTCCGCAATGTTGTAAGAGCCATGCTCCCTGATGCTTCAGGCACAATTATTTCAAGATCATGGGTGAATGAAATGGATCAAAAAGTTGAAGGAAGCTGGGAAATACAAAATGTATCCGACCGCAACAGGCTTATGGTTGTTGCATTTGTTCAGAACGAGGCCACGCGTGAAATTTACAATGCTGACCTGGATACGGTTGAACTTTCTACAGGTATCGAAGATCCTGTGATTGAAGGAGCACCTGGGTACAGAGTGTATCCGAATCCTGTCCGCCGTATGGCAACGGTTATGCTTTACGGAGAATTATCCCATGAAGTCACACTTGAACTGTTTAACAGTATGGGCCGCCTTGTATACTCTGGCAAGATTGATGCCGGTGTTGTTGCAGCCGAAATTCCTGTAGAAGAACTTCCCGATGGCCTGTATGTGCTGCGTTTGGTGTCGCAACAGAAATTGCTGGGAATTAATAAATTGATAATTTCTAAATAATCCGAAAGCCCTGCCCGATACCGGCGGGGCTTTTGGTTCATCAACCAAACACTTCCTTGATTGTTTTTCATGTGAGCGTTGCTCGTTTAAATTAATTGGCATCAGACATGAAAAAAATCAACTCCTTAAGGTTAATCCTGCTTTTTTTGACTTCACTGACTATTTTACCAGGGTTTGGTATCCTGGATGCTCCATTGTTAAAAAACATAGAAAAGAGCGACATTAGCTATACCGGCAGTGTCATTGTATCCAAGTCGATTGATATTCAGGATAAAGACAATGAAATAGCCTCTGCTCTTGTTACCGTGTCATCCGGATTTATACCGGGGGAAGACAAGTTGAATGTTGCAGCACCCGACGGTATTTCCTCTTCATGGGACAACGGATCAGGAACATTGTCATTAACCGGTACCGCCAAAACATCCTCATACCAGCGGGCATTCAGAAGCGTTCAGTACAGTAACAGCAGTGACACACCAACTCCCGGAAGGAGGACTGTTAGTTTCACGGTGAATGACGGGGAGTCCGTCAGTAATACCCTTTCGAGAGCAATTAATATAAATTCGGCGGATACTACACCTCCACCTCAACCACCACCGGATACTACACCTCCACCTCAACCACCGCCGGATACTACACCTCCGCCCCAACCACCGCCGGATACTACACCTCCGCCTCAACCACCGCCGGATACCACACCTCCACCGCAACCGCCACCGGATACTACACCTCCACCGCAACCACCACCGGAAAAACCGGCACCTACCGCTGTAATCTCAGGTAATAAAACCGTTTGCGAAGGCGATAAAGCAGTTCTTGAAATAGCATTTACAGGAACTGCTCCTTTCAGTGTAACTGTATTGCGTAATAATGAAGCATATCAGGATCTGTCGGGTATCCAGGGATCATCGTATAACCTTGAAGTGATGGATGACGGCACCTATTCTCTGAAAGGTCTTAAGGACGCCAATAAAGAAGGCGATGAATCAGGAACAGCGGTTGTTGTTGTCCATGAATCTCCTTCAGCACGCATCAGCGGTGATGTATCAATTTGCGGAGGAGGAGAAACACCACTGAATGTTACCCTTTCAGGCAACCCTCCTTACCAGTTCAGCTACCGGCTGAACTCAGGAACAGCCGTTCTTGTGCAACATGTTGAATCGAACTCATATTCACTGAAAGTTAACCGCCAGGGAACTTATACACTTGCTGAAGTTCAGGATAAATACTGCCGGGGTGATGTATCCGGAAGCGCCAAAGTTACATTCAGCGAAGCGCCGGATGTGAAAATAACCGGATTGAAAAGTAGCTACAGCAATACATCAAAGGAATGGGTAGAACTCAGAGGTGATCCTTCAGGCGGTGAATTCACCGGTAGCGGTATTCTGAAATACCAGAATAAATGGTTTTTCCTGCCCTCACTGGCCAAAGTCGGCAATAACCGTATTATTTATAAATACAACAGCCAGAATTCCTGTACCGCATATGACACAGCTGTGGTTAAAATTTTCGAATCAACGGCTGAAATTGAATTTGAACAGGACAGAACGATGTTTTGCGCCAACGACAGACCGTTTGTTGTGAAAGGAACAAGCATGAGCAGCTCTAAAACAGGTTCCTTCAGCATCAGCGGAGGAACAGGGCTTACCGATAACGGTGACAATACGGCAACCATTGATCCGGCAATCATTCCCCCCGGTGAATATACAATCACCTTTGTGGCTGGCGACGGAGTCACTGTCAACCGGAAAGTGGAAATCGGTGAATCGCTGAAAGCCGATTTCAGCTGGGAAACGGAATGCTATACTCCCGAAAAGGCAATTGCTTTTACAAATCATTCCAGTTCCCCGTTTGGTTTCCTGGATGAAAGCAGTTACACATGGAGCATTTTCAACGAAAGGGATTCGGTTAACCTGCACGCTAAAGACATTACCTACAATTTTGCCGAACCCGGTAATTACACCATAGCCCTTATTGCCAGGAATTCTAACGGCTGCATCGACACTGCTCTGAAAACACTGAGACTTAGCCCGATAGTCCGGCTTGCCGGTCAGAATTATTTTGAATCGTTCGAACAGGAAAGCTCATGGTATGCAGGAAATAACCCTGAAATACCTGAGAATAGTTGGAAACTGGATGCACCACAGCGTCACGGGTTTCCGCCTCACGGGTTTAAAGGTCCATGGTCGGGTCAAAAATCATGGTTTACTGATATCCTTACAAGTCCGGTTGTTCCTGAACAATCCTGGATCAACAGTCCCTGCTTTGATTTTACCGGAACAAGCAAACCCACATTCATAGCGCACGTGTGGCGCGCATTTACCGATAACCGTGATGGTGCCAACCTGCAATACTCCACTGACAACGGCAAGACCTGGCAACCTGTCGGTAAAATCGACGATGGTATCAACTGGTTCAACGGCTATTTTGGTCCTGCGGGTGAACAGGCACAGGGCTGGACTGCCAAGTACGATACCGGATGGGTCGAAGTCCGTCATGAGCTCGATTTTCTCAAGGATCAGCCCGAGGTACAATTCAGAGTCGTATATACGGCCCGCGGCACGGCAATAGGGAATGACGGAATTGCCCTTGACGATATACGGATAGCCGAGAGAAACAGAACGGTTTTACTGGAACACTTCACCAATACACAGGATGAAAAGAGTGTACTGGCTGATTCACTTGTTAACCGGATTGTGGATGATGCCGGATCAAATATTATTGATATCCGCTATCATACCGATAACCCGGCTGGTGATCCGTTTAACGCTGATAATCCGGCCCTTCCCGGCACCCGCTCCTTTTACTACAGTGTGTCCCGTATTCCCTATACAGTTATAAACGGAGGTACCCAAAGCCGGCAGCGGATTGATTATATAAATGATAAGCCCGACGATAACCAGCTCAGTGTGGAATCGCTTTACGACAGCGATTTTGACATGGACGTAACATCCATGCTGCTTGATGATACACTATACACGGAAGCAGCGATTACAGCCATCACCGATGTACCTGCAAAAGAGTTGTCGGTTCGGCTTGCCATTATTGAATCTTCCGTTGAGGACGATCAGGGCCGTGTCAGCCGGAATGTTGTGAAGGCAATGATTCCCGATGCTGCAGGCACTGTGTTGTTTAAGTCGTGGTTAAAAGATGAAACCATCTATGTAAGGCAAAAATGGGGACTTGAAAACGTGTATGATTCTTCTGATTTACGTGTGGTAGCCTTTATACAGGATGAAACCACCCATGAAGTTTATCAGTCGGCCCTCGACACAAAGGGTACGGTTACCGGAAATGAAAATGTTACGGATGAAACCGGAAGCTGGCTGGTATTTCCGAACCCGGCTAGAGATATAATTTACGTGAATTTCAACGCGAGGTTGAATGGGCCGGTGGATATGCAGGTGATAAACAATATCGGCCAGGTGGTATATGCTGAAACCGTTGCCTCAGGAACATCCATGATCAGTATTCCGGCCGGCGGATTACCTACAGGATTGTACCTCATCCGGTTCACCGGAGAAGACGGGTTCATTCATTTTGAAAAGGTAATGATCAGTCGGTAGGTATCACCCTGAGCGTTTACCCTGAGCTTGCCGAAGGGAGTCGAAGGGTTTACGATGCCTGCACCTGTTCCTTCAGCAAACCGGCAAACGTGCGGCCGAATTCAACCATGCTGCGGTGTTTCTCTTCATTTGCGGAGAACTTGCTGCTGATCCCTTCCAATACCACATTCAACTTAAGAGCCCGGAGCTGGTTCTCAATAAGTTTTACAGCTTCCCCGCTCCAGCCATATGATCCGAAAGCCGCCGCTTTCTTGCCTTTGTCACGCAACGGGTTGATCATCGCAAAAAGCCTGTATACGGGCAAGAGCGTATTCTGATTGATTGTGGGTGATCCTACAAGAATCGATTTGCTCTTTACAATCAGTTCTTCAAGATCACCGAGCAAAATATTTTCGATGTCCACCACACGTACTGTGTAATCGACAACCTCTTTAATGCCTTCTGCAATGGCATCCGCCATTTGTTTTGTATAACCGTATGCAGAAACATAGGTGATCAGGATACTGTTGTCAAGGCACAATGAATCAGCAATATACTGTTCAGCGTACTTTCCCGTAATTTTAACCTTTTCCTGCCAGGTGGAGCGAAGGATGGGACCGTGGCCGGGGCAAATCATTCTGATATCGAGAGGCTTGATTTTTTCAAGGGCTTTTACCATGAAATTGCTGAATGGTTTCAGAATCACGTCAAAATAATATTTGAATGATTCATCATAAGGGCCTGTGAGGTCATCAAACATTTCTTCGCGGCAGAAGTGAGCGCCGAAAGAATCACAGGTAAACAACAGCCTGTCTTCATTCAGCCAGGCATACATTGTATCAGGCCAGTGAAGATTGGGAGCCGAAATGAAGGTAAGCTTTTTGTTTCCCAGGTCGAGCACATCGCCATCTTTAACAAACACAAATTTGAATGGCCTGTCAATCATATCCTGAAGATAGTTAATGGCCTGGCGGCTTCCGTAAACAACAGCATTAGGAGCCTCCTGCAGCAGGTACTTCAGACTTCCTGAATGATCCGGCTCGGTATGAGTGACGACGATATAGTCTATTTCAGAGGGATTGACAACCGACCGGATTTTATCCATATAAATCTCATGGAAGGTCTCTTTCACGGTATCAATCACAACCTTTTTCTCAGCATTGATAAAGTAAGAATTATAGGTGGTGCCTTCGCGGGTTTCCATCACAATGTCAAAAGTCACCAGGTCCCTGTCAAGAACTCCAACCCAGCTTACATCTTCAATTACCTTCAGAACTTTATTGTCAGTCATATTCCGTTATTTTTGCGGCTCAAAATTAATATAAAAATTGAACTGCGTGTAGTTCCTCATCAGCATGGATTTCCCCCCGGTCAATAATTTGTGGGTAATTTCAAAATTCTTACCTTTACGATGACCGATACGCCTGTGAAGAAAAACATCTTTTACCGGGTTTTCTATTTCTATTATGATGGATTCAAAAGTATGACTGTCGGAAAGCAGCTTTGGATCATCATCATAATCAAATTATTTATCATGTTTGCCATCCTCAAAGTGCTTTTCTTTCCCGATTTGCTTAAGGAAAAATTCAAGACCGACAGGGAAAGAGGCGATTATGTAATTGAACAACTGTCAAAATCTCACTAATATGCATCAGGTAATTGACCCGTCAGTGGTTGACTGGTCGCGCGCACAATTTGCACTAACGGCCATGTATCACTGGATATTTGTACCGTTAACGCTTGGACTTTCCTTTATTATAGCCATTCTTGAAACACTGTATGTAAAAACGGGAAATGAAGAATGGAAGCGCATTACAAAATTCTGGATGACCCTTTTCGGAATCAACTTTGCCATCGGGGTGGCAACGGGAATCATTCTTGAATTTGAATTCGGCACCAACTGGTCGAATTACTCATGGTTTGTGGGTGACATTTTCGGTGCCCCCCTTGCCATTGAAGGAATACTGGCGTTTTTCCTTGAATCCACCTTCATTGCCGTCATGTTCTTCGGCTGGAATAAGGTGAGCAAAAAATTTCACCTGCTTTCCACCTGGCTTGTTGCTTTCGGCTCAAACCTTTCAGCCTTGTGGATCCTTGTCGCTAATGCATGGATGCAGAACCCGGTGGGAATGCATTTTAATCCCGACACTGCCCGTAATGAAATGGTCAACTTCTGGGATGTGCTGCTGTCGCCTTTTGCCATAAACAAGTTCATGCATACCATTACATCAGGCTATGTATTATCGGCCATTTTTGTAATCGGAATCAGCTCATGGTATGTTCTTAAAAAACAGAATGTTCAGCTGGCGAAAAGGAGTATGCTTATTGCTGCTGTGTTCGGACTGCTTTCGTCCGTCATGCTGATATTTTCAGGTGACGGTTCTGCAAAGCAGATTGCCCGTGTGCAACCGATGAAATTTGCCGCTTTTGAAGGACTCTATGACGGTGAAGAAGGCGTTCCGCTCATCACAATCGGCGTGTTATCGGCAGCGCCCGGTGAAAATGAACCCCATAATGTAAAAGACTTTGCCTTTAAAATAGAAATACCGAACTTCCTTTCTTATATGGCCTTCGGTAAATTTGATGCCTATATCCCCGGCATTAACGACCTGGTTAACGGCAATCCGGAGCGCGAATTGCTTTCGGTAAGCCAGAAAATGGAAAGAGGCCGCGAAGCCCGTGAAACACTTGCAAGGCTTAAGGAAGCCCGCGATTCAAAGGATATGGCCACGTATAACGAACTAAAGGAGAAGTTTTCCGATCCGCAGTTCAACGATAACTATTTCAGGTATTTTGGTTACGGATTCCTGAATTCGCCGCAGGATGCGATTCCCAGTGTACCGGTGGCTTTTTACAGCTTTCACATCATGGTAGTCCTGGGGTTTTACTTCGTTCTGCTTTTGCTGTGGGTAATAGTGGCTGTTTTCAGGAATAACCTTGAGAATAACAGGTTCCTGCTGCGCCTGGCTTTGTGGACAATCCCGCTTACCTACCTGGCATCGCAGAGTGGATGGGTTCTCACGGAAATGGGGCGCCAGCCATGGGTAATTCAGGATCTTCTGCCTACAATGGCCGCCATATCCAAAATAAATGCTTCATCGGTGCAGATCACTTTCTTCCTGTTTGCCACATTGTTTACCATTCTGCTTACTGCCGAAATCAGCATTATGGTGCGCCAGATTAAAAACGGACCTAAATAAAAAGGAGGACCTTTCCATGTTTGAATCAATATCATATTTATTTCTGCAACATTACTGGTGGGCCATTATATCATTACTCGGTGCCCTCCTCGTGTTCCTCTTTTTTGTCCAGGGCGGCCAGACCCTGATTTATTCGTTCGGAAAAAATGAATCGGAACGGACAATCCTTGTCAATTGCCTGGGTCGTAAATGGGAAATCACCTTTACCACGCTGGTGACTTTTGGCGGTGCCTTTTTTGCCTCATTCCCGCTATTTTATTCCACAAGCTTTGGAGGTGCTTACTGGGTATGGATCCTGATCCTTTTCTGCTTCATTCTGCAGGCTGTTTCGTATGAATTCAGATCGAAACCGGCAAATATTTTCGGTCACAGGACCTTCGAAATCTTTCTTTTCATCAACGGCGCAGTGGGCACCATCCTTGTGGGTACTGCCGTCGGTACCTTTTTTACAGGTTCCTCATTCAGTGTGGATTTCAAAAGTATCACCCAAGTGACCGACCCGGTTATTTCGAGATGGCAGGGACCTTACAGGGGACTTGAGGCCGCTTTCAATATCCAGAACATGGCACTCGGATTGAGTGTGTTTTTCTTATCACGTATCCTCGCTGGTTTATACTTCATCAACAGCATCAATCATGATGAAATTGTGCTGAGGGCCCATAAATCGGTATTGCGGAATACAATACCCTTTATTGTCGTATTTCTTACTTTCCTGGTTCTGCTCCTTACCAAAAAAGGCTTTGCAGTCGATCCATCCACCTCAGTGGTAAGCATGGAAAAATTCAAATACCTGCATAACCTGGTACAGGTGCCGTTGGTTGCGTTGCTTTTCCTGGGTGGTGTGGCTCTTGTTCTTTACGGTATAGGCAAAACCATGCTAACTGAAAACTATCAAAAAGGGATCTGGTTCTCGGGTGTGGGCACAATCCTCACTGTTTTCGGTTTGTTTCTGCTGGCAGGATATAACCATACCGCTTATTATCCGTCGGTTTATGATTTACAGAGTTCCCTTACAATTGAAAACAGCAGCTCAAGCAGGTATACGTTGACCGCCATGAGTTATGTGTCGCTGTTTGTTCCCTTTGTGGTATTGTACCTGTGGTATGCATGGAGGGCGCTGAACCGCGAAAAGATTACGGCAGAAGAAATGAAAACCGAAACACACGTTTACTAAGGTATGTATACAAATTCAATATTCCTGTTACTCAGCTGGCCCCTGCTGATCATCCTTATCTGGTTCGCCGTAAGGATCGCGCTTGTGTTTTTTGAGAGGAAGAGTAAATAGGTTAAGAAGGATTTTTTGACCACCGGTTTTCAGCCCGAGCTATTCATTTTCAACCACTCCGTGGTTGATCCCTGCTTCTGATTCACCGCGTTAGCGGTGATACATGAATAGCGCCGGCTGTAAAGCCGGTGATGATAACGATAATTCAATATTTCTCCCACTACTCACCGCGTTAGCGGTGATACATGAATAGCGCCGGCTGTAAGCCGGTGATGACGGAAATATATGTTCATCTCAACCACGGAGTGGTTGAATTTGAAAATTGTATTACTTTACAGCAAATATTTTTCATCATATGGAATTCCATGCTCTTTTAATAATGCAATCAATTCCTCTTTAAAAGTCCTTTTCCGATGATGCTCTTCCTGATTTTTTACATATTCTATAAGATTATCCTTCGCTTCGATTGAATAGGTAAACCCACCGTACCCATCCTGCCATCCTGAAAAATTCGGGAAAAGATGTTGATCTTTAATAAAACCTGAACTCGCAACCTTTATATCCCGCACAAGATCTGATAAGGCAACAGTTGGATGCACATGAGTTACTATATGTATATGATCACGTACACCTCCAATCCGATATAAATGACATTTTTTTTCGTTAAGAATTCCGAAAATGTATTGGAATAGTGCTTTTCGGTTTTGATCAATTAGGTTTTTCTCATGATTTTTAGTCGCAAAGACAATTTGGTAGAGAATTTGGGTAAATGTGTTCATAAGATTAATTATTTGGGATTAACGTTTTTGCCTAATCAAATTTAATATAATCTTAATATATTTCATCGGGCGTCAGGCCGATGGTATTCACATTTAACCACTCCGTGGTTAGAAGTTCATATGATAAGAAAAATGCCGTAAACACCACCGGCTTTCAGCCGGAGCTATTCATATTCAACCACTCCGTGGTTGATCTCGGTGTCATTTCGTTTTTCAATGATTCACCGCGTTTGTGGTGATACTTGAATTGGAGTGGCTGAATTTGAATATTGGATTTCTTAACTGCAAATAAAGCCGGTGGCCGTAAAATAATTTTGATGATTATCTATTTGTTTTTCCCAATGGTCACAACCGAAACCAACACATACAGCACAATAATCGGTGAAAGCGCAGGGAGGTGAAATAACACAAGCAAAACCGCCGATACGAGGAGGAACAGGTACTGGACAGCATTGGCTTTAAACCCGTATGAAGAAAACTTAAGAGAGAACATGCGGATATTGGACACCTGGAGGTATGAAAACAACACAACCAGTGCCAGCAGAATCCAGACGGAACTGACAATCTGATGGCTCAACCAGACATTGGATTCCACGATAAACCCGATTCCTGCAAAAAAGATAGCGTTGGCCGGAACGGGCAAGCCCCTGAAACTCTTCGACTGCCCGGGATCAAGATTGAATTTGGCAAGCCTGAGAGCTGAAAATACAGCAAGGATAAACGAACTAAATAGAATAATATGCTGGCCTGTTGTAGGGTTATATTTGTCAAAGCTGGTGGAACTCTGCACAAACGCCAGTTCAATGATCTGGTAAATGATCATCGACGGGGCAACGCCAAAACTTACCACATCGGCAAGCGAATCAAGCTGTTTCCCGAAATCGGATATGGCATTCACCATTCGTGCGGTAAACCCGTCAATGAAATCAAAAAAAGCGGCTATGAGGATGAAATAGCCCGCCAGAGTAAGATTGCCATAGGCAATTGAAAACACAATGGATATACACCCTGAAATAAGTCCCAGGGAAGTAAAGAAACTGGGTAAACCTCTTTTCATAACATCAATAAAATATGGGAAATCGCTTCACTTCACTACAAATGTAAACTTAATTTGTGTTTAATTGTATATTTTTGTTACTTGCATACATTTGACAAAACAGCTATATGAAAATTGCAGTCGATTTTGATGGAACAATAGTGGAACATCGTTATCCCCAGATAGGTGAAGAAAAACTTTTTGCTTTTGAGACCTTAAAACAATTGCAAAAACTGGGACACCACCTTATACTCTGGACGTTCAGGCACGGAAAAGAGCTCAACGAAGCGGTGGAATACTGTAAGAAAAAAGGAATCGAATTCTATGCCGTAAATAAAAGTTACCCTGAAGAGGTATTTGAACCCGAATCAAGCAGTCGTAAAATTGATGCCGATCTGTTCATTGATGACCGTAATGTGGGTGGATTCCCTGGGTGGAGTGAAATATGGCAGATCCTGAACCCTGAGTACGCCGATTCGGAATATAATGAACTCAGCAACCTCGCTAAAAATAACAACAGGGTGGGCAGTCGATTGAAAAAACTTTTCCAGTAAAACTATAAGGGGTATGAACAAAACAGGTTTCTGGCTGTATGCAATTCTGGTTCTTATTCTTATTCCCCTGCTCAGCTGCTGCAGAAAATCATCACCCGAAGGTGAACAAAAAACTACTCCTGAAAAACCCACTGTCTTTTCGCTGGTTTCTCCCGAACCAAACAAGGTGATCCATTGCGGCGACGTGGTTACAATCGCCTATAAAATAAATGACACCACGGCAAAAGTTGACTCCATAACTCTTTTCTCAGGAAAGGACAGGGCTATGTCAGTTAAAGGCAATCCGGGTAAAATCGACTGGAGCTCGGAAAAAAGCAGGATGGGACAGACTACCCTGCGTTTACAGATTTTTTACAGCGACAGCCTTCAGGAATCACACAATACAAATCTTGTAATCCTTTCGGATGTGGTGCCGCTTTCCTATAAATACAAGGTAATCGCCAAATACCCTCATGACAACCAGGCGTATACCCAGGGACTGATTTATGATAACGGAGTGCTCTATGAAAGCACGGGAATCGAAGGCCGCTCTTCAGTAAGAATAGTAAATATTAGAACAGGTGAACCGGTAAAGCTTGTGCCTCTTCCGGCAAAGATCTTCGGTGAAGGTATTGCCCTGTTTAAAAACGAACTGTACCAGGTGACCTATAAATCCCAGGTTGGGTATGTATATGACCGGAAAACCCTAAGCCAGATCAGGAGCTTTGATTATCCGCTCAAGGAAGGCTGGGGGCTTACAACGGACAATGACATGCTTATTATGACAGACGGCTCAGCGGGCCTGTACTTTATCGATCCAGAATTCTTCACACAGGTCGACCTGGTGAATGTTTTTGATAATAAGGGCATGATCGATTCACTGAATGAAATAGAATTCATTAAAGGTAAAGTACTTGCCAATGTATATGGCAGAACCTTTATTGTCATTATCGATCCCTCAACCGGCAAAGTGCTGGGTCAGCTCGACTGCAAAGACCTTATGCCCAAAGGATTTCAGAATGATTACGACAAGGTCCTCAATGGAATTGCCTATAATCCTTCAACCGGACATTTATATATTACAGGCAAAAACTGGCCGGTGCTGTACGAAATTGAACTCATTCCCGCCCTTTGATTCCCTCTCAAACCCACAAAGTTGACCCGTTTATAAACCTGTTATCAGCTGTAATTGTTAATACCTATATTATTGAATATCAAAGTTTTGAAGTACTTTATTAACAGTCAGGAGCATAGGCTCGATTGTTAATATCTTGTTCATAAATGAAAATTTATTGTTTACAAAAGGTTCGTTTAATTAAAAAATAGGCGAATTATTAAATTGTATTTTTGAACCCGCTTAGGATGCCGATTAATATTGAAAAACAAAGAATAGATACATGGGAAAAATCATAGCCATTGCAAATCAGAAAGGTGGAGTCGGAAAAACCACCACAACGATTAATCTTGCGGCAAGTCTGGCTGTACTTGAAAAGAAAGTACTGATGATTGATGCGGATCCTCAGGCCAATGCCACATCGGGAACAGGTTTTAATGTCAAGAATATTAAAACCGGCATTTATGAATGCCTGATCGACGAGGTGAATCCCAATGATGTCATCCTGAACAGTGAGATTGAAGGGCTCGATCTTTTACCATCCAGCATTGACCTTGTCGGTGCCGAGATCGAAATGCTCAATATGCCCAATCGCGAAAGAATGCTTAAGGCTGTGATCGATAAAATCGAAAAAAAATACGATTATATTCTGCTCGACTGTTCTCCTTCGCTCGGTCTGATCACCGTAAACTCGCTTACGGCCGCTAATTCGGTTATTATCCCGGTTCAATGTGAATATTTTGCATTGGAAGGTCTCGGCAAGCTACTGAACACAATCAAGATCATCCAGAGCAGGCTCAACCCGGAACTCGAAATTGAGGGATTTGTTCTTACCATGTATGATTCACGCCTGCGCCTTTCCAACCAGGTAGTTGAAGAAGTGAAACGGCATTTCCAGCAAATGGTATTTGATACCATTATCCAGCGCAACATCAAGATCAGTGAAGCACCGAGCTTCGGAAAACCGGTTGTGATGTATGACGCCGAATCAAAGGGATCACTGAATTACCTGAATCTTGCAAGGGAAGTCCTGCAAAAGAACGGTGACACGAAGATCCCTGAAACCAAAAAAATCATCGAATAAGAGCCTATGTCAGCAACAAAGAAAAATGTATTAGGAAGAGGTTTGGGTGCGCTTATCGAAGAAGCAGAACCGAATGAAGTTCTGGTTGAGAAGACGATTGCCGGAGGAACCGAAATAGATATCAGCATGGTTGAAGCTAACCCGTTTCAGCCCCGCACTGTGTTTGACCAGGAAGCTCTCGAAGAGCTTTCTTCATCCATCAAGGAAATTGGTGTGATCCAGCCGATCACTGTCCGTGAATTGGAAAACGGCCGGTATCAGCTGATCACCGGTGAAAGACGCTTCAGGGCCTCCATGCTGGCTGGATTAAGCAAGATTCCCGCTTATATCCGTACCGCCAACGACCAGGGCATGCTTGAAATGGCCCTTGTTGAAAATATCCAGCGTGAAGATCTTAATGCCGTGGATATTGCCATCAGCTACCAGCGCCTCATTGAAGAGTGTTCTCTTACACAGGAGAACCTGAGCGTAAGGGTAGGCAAAAAAAGAGCAACGGTTGCCAACTACCTCCGCCTGTTAAAACTTCCTGCCGAGATCCAGATCGGCATCCGTGAGAACAAGATCAGTATGGGCCACGCCCGTGCACTGGTTGCCGTTGAAGATCCCCATCATCAGCTTAACCTTTTCTACAAAATTGTTGAAGAAGATCTGTCTGTCCGCAGGGTTGAAGAACTAGCCCGGAAGATCGAACACGACCTGATGAAACAACCGAAAGAGGAAAAACCCGAAGAAAAGACAACCCAGCAGCCTTACGAGGAACTTAAAGAACAGCTTTCCGATTTTTTCAGCACCAAGGTTAATTTCCAGCACAATAATAACGGTTCGGGAAAAATTGTTATCCCTTTTCGGTCCGATGATGAACTCGAAAGAATTATCGGTATCTTTGACCGGCTTAAAGATTAACCGGTAAAATTTTGTTTTCGACAAGGGCAATAAGGAAATCATTATCTCATATACTACTTGCATGTCTGCTGACTGCAGGATTAATAACTTTTCCCGGGATTGGGTTAACCGCACAGACCTCTGCGGATTCCGTAAGGTTCGACTCGGTGGCACAGGCAAACCCTGACACGGTTATTCACCATCACAGTCCTCAGAAAGCCGTTATTTATTCTCTGATTTGTCCTGGTTTAGGCCAGGTCTACAATAAGAAATACTGGAAAATTCCGTTTATATATGGTGCAGGTGGTGCATTCCTGTACTACATAACTTACAATCAAACCAAATACAAGAAGTTCAGGAATGCTTTGTTTGAAAACCCGGCATCTCGACCGGATGATGTATTTGTAATTGACGGGTACCCATACAAGTATTCCACCCTGCCAATAGGACGAGACTATTACAGAAGGTACAGGGACCTGAGTATAGCCGGATTTGCAGCCATCTACCTGCTTAACGTAATTGACGCCATGGTAGACGCTACATTTTTTGAATACGATATTTCGGATGATCTTTCAATGAAGGTTGAACCAGCGGTGATACAAAACATTGGCACAACGGGTATAACCGCATCACTTGGCCTCCGTATAAATATCGGCTTTTGATTATTTTTGCATAAAACTGACTTCCATGAAACGCTTAATATTTGGTTTTCTTACACTTACATTTGCCTTTTCCCGTTCTTTCGCTTCCTCTTTTATTTCTCCGCCCGATACAATACCCTCCTTTCCCGAGGATACTGTCATGTCGGATCTGAATTTTGACCAGAATCTGGATAGTTTACTCAATCTTTACTATGTCGAACAGTCCCTTGCAAGCGATCCTGATTTCTGGACTGTCGGTTCCGATTCCCTGGTTCCCGAATACTCTGATTCGGTTTATATTGCAAGGCTGAAAAGAATCCCGTCCGTTGTCGACCTTACCTATAACTCGATTGTCAGGCGTTACATTGAAGTATATACAAAACAAAAAAGAGCAAACGTTTCGGTAATGCTCGGACTTGCCCAATACTATTTTCCCATTTTTGACGACATTTTTGATTATTACGACATCCCCAACGAAATGAAATACATGTCGATCATTGAATCGGCATTGAATCCCAGGGCTTACTCGCGTACCCGTGCTGTCGGACTGTGGCAGTTTATGTTCGGAACAGGCCGCTTATACGGACTTACTGTGAATTCACTGGTTGACGAAAGACGCGACCCAATAAAATCGACTTACGCTGCCGCTCGTTTCTGCAAGGATCTTTACAATATTTACCACGACTGGACCCTTGTGATTGCGGCCTATAACTGCGGTCCAGGCAATGTAAACAAAGCCATCCGCCGTTCAGGAGGAAAGAAAAACTACTGGGAAATTTACTATTATCTTCCAAGGGAAACCAGGGGACATGTTCCGGCTTTCATTGCTGCAACCTACGTAATGAACTATTACAAGGAGCACAACCTTTCGCCCATGCCCATGACATTCCCGCTGGCCAGCGATACCATTATGGTTACAAACAACCTTCACCTGGCACAGGTATCCGAAGTGCTTGGAATTCCTGTCCAACTTCTGAGAGATATGAACCCGCAATACCGCACGGATATCATCCCGATCAACGGTGGACATCCAATGGCCCTTAGATTACCTCTGGATCAGACTGCCCGGTTCATCGACATGTCGAATAATATTTATGCCTATAAAGATTCTGTATATTTTGACCCGGACAAGGTTACAACAACCCCCAGCGCTGTCACTTCAAGCGGAGCAGAGCTGCCCTCGGGAAATTATACGAAACTTACCTATACAGTAAAATCAGGAGATAACCTGGGACTCATCTCCATGTGGTACAATGTCAGGATCTCTGATCTCCGGTACTGGAACGGCATTCGTCATAACACCATCAGGGCCGGACAGCGACTTGCCGTGTATGTGCCCAAAAGCAAAGCCTCCCGGTATGAAGACATCAACAAGCTTTCATTTGCTGCCAAACAGGCCAGGGCCGGAGGGACAGCACCTGCACCTTCTACTGCAACAATCGACAGCAATGCCACAGCCGATGCCACACCGCATACAGGAACCTATGTAACGTATACCGTTAAGAAAGGCGATACGATCTGGGATATCATGAAAATGTACGGCGTTACCGAATCCGAGATCAAACAGTGGAACGACCTTTCGAACCTTTCCAAAATACAGGCCGGCCAAAAGCTGAAGATCAGGCAGAAGAGCTGACCACAGCCGTCGTTGCGAGGAGCCTGAAAAACTTTGATTATGGCAGGAAGTAAAGCGACGAAGCAATCTGCCCGCACAGGCAGAACATTGCAAATCAGTGTTTGGTATTCGGTGTTCGGTAGTTGAAAACTTCGCCTAGCACATCTTTGTTCCCTGATCCCTCAAAACTTCAAACTTCAAATATCAAACTTCAAACATTGAACATTTCTTCCTAAATTTGGAAAAACAAAACCCAAAATGCCCGAATTAAGCATTGTTATTCCCCTATTTAACGAAACTGACAATCTTGATCAACTGGTACTTGAATTGCAAAGTGTTATTCAGCAAATCGGCAAACCTTCAGAGATTATTTTAGTGGATGACGGAAGCTCGGATGGCTCATTTGATAAGGTCAGAACCATTTGCGCGCTTAATAAAAATGTTACCGGCCTCTCCCTCTCCCGCAACTTCGGCCACCAGGTAGCTTTAATGGCCGGCCTGCAGCAGGCGCAGGGAAACCTGATAATTACAATGGATGCCGACCTCCAGCACCCGCCCAACGTGATTCCTGAACTGCTGAAACAACATGAATCCGGGTTCGACATAGTGAATACCCGCCGCATTGACGGAAAAGAAACAGGAGCATTCAAAAAAGTAACATCAAAATACTTTTACCGGATCATTAACCGGATAGCCCAGGTGAACATCCCGGAAGGCTCCTCCGATTTCAGGCTTATGAGCCGCAAAGCGCTGGATGCCTTTCTGCAATTCGGCGAGCGCGACAGGTTTACACGGGGACTGGTAAGCTGGATGGGATTCCGGCAAACGGTTTTTCCTTATGAATGCCCTCCCAGGTTTGCAGGAAAATCAAAGTACACGCTTCGCAGGATGCTGCACTTCGCCGCTGACGGAATCACATCGTTTTCATCGAGGCCTCTCAGGATTGCTTCTTATATGGGAATTATTGTCTTTCTGGCCGGTTTGGCTTATGCTGTATACGCCATTATTCAGCACATAAATGGTAAAACAATCCAGGGATGGACTTCATTGTTGGTTACTGTATTGCTGCTGGGAGGTATTCAGCTGCTTTCTATTGGCATCATAGGGGAATATCTGGCCCGAATATTCAATGAATCAAAATCACGACCTCTCTATTTTATCAAGGAACAGATAAACGGATGAATGAAAAAGCCCGCAAAATAACCGGTTTACTAACCGTTCTGATTCTTTCCTTTACAATACTCGCCGTATTCTTTGGTAATCTTTTCGGGAAACTCAATACGGTATGCTTTGCATCCGGCGGTGATGGAATGCAAAGTTATGTCAATATGGAATATCACATCCGGTACGACACTTCATATATGCGATGTAACTCCATGAATTACCCCTACGGGGAACATGAATTTTTTGCAAATAACCAGCCTCTCATAAGCAATACCCTGAAATTTATCTCAGCAAATATTACGGACATTTCAGATTAT
Source organism: Bacteroidales bacterium (assembly GCA_035299085.1). Lineage (NCBI taxonomy): Bacteria > Pseudomonadati > Bacteroidota > Bacteroidia > Bacteroidales > Bacteroidales bacterium. Next base: position 58,837 of record DATGXG010000023.1, read on the forward strand.
ACATTGGGAATAATCAATATCCTTATGTTGCTCTCACTTGCAATTACACCCCTTATATTGTATATTATATTTTCCCAGCTTGGAGTCGGCGTTGTACCCTCCGTAATCGCATCTCTTGCTATTGCCTGTATGAGCCCCCAAATTGACCGGTTTGGAGGCCATTTTAACCTCAGTTATGTTTGTGCGATTCCTTTTATGATCCTTTTGCTCCTTAATTTCTTCAGAAAACCTTCAGTCTTTCTTTCGGTAATCATCTTCCTTTACATGCTGGCTGGCGCACTTGCTCACTTTTACATGTATGGTTTTTTTGCCGTTCTTCTGCTGTTTCTCTATGGTTATTATTTTTTTAATGAAAATAAAATATTTCAAAGCAAAACAATCCTTGCAATTCATCTCTTAGTACAGTTAATCCTGCCCTTTCTCATCCTTCAGGCTTTTTACATCTCAGATCACATTACCGACCGGCCATCATACCCATGGGGATTTTTGTATTACAGGGCATACCCGCAAAGCGTTTTGCTGCCAATGAACAGACCTTACGGTCAGTTTCTTCATCATTTCATAAATACAAGCTATATCGACTGGGAAGGCTATGCCTTTATAGGCCTGCTGGCCTTTGCGGGTACGATGTTCTTTGTGGTGCGCTTATTAAATAACCTGGTAAAAAAGCAATATGCAGCTGCATTGTCAATTGTTTCTGACAAGAACCTCAATGTTATGTTCTGGGCATCGTTTGCCGCTTTGCTGTATTCTTTCGGTTTGCCTTTCATTTTAGGTCTGCGGTGGCTTATCGATTTAATCGGACCTATAAGACAAATGCGGGGTATTGCCCGGTTTTCATGGATTTTTTTCTATATCATGAACATAGTTACCGTTTACTGGCTCTGGAAATGGTGGCAAAAAGAACATGTAAAAAGGCTGAAATGGGTTGTTTTTGCTTTTGCCTTGCTGATACTATGTATCGATGGCTGGTACAACATCAGAAATCGCGGCAGATGGCTCGAAAATGACATTCCTGCTCTTACCGACCGTGCGTTGAAATTATCTGAAAACAGCTGGATAAAAAGAATTGATTTATCCCGATACCAGGCATTTATCCCAATACCCTATTTTCATGTGGGTTCAGAAAACTTTTGGATCGACAAGGACGCTGACATGATTACCAAAAGCTATGTAACAATTAAAAACAGCGGCCTTCCGTGCATGGGCGTTATGTTAAGCCGCACATCACTCCATCAGACAATTGAGAATATTTCCCTGATGCTAGGCCCTCCCTGCAATAGTCTGAACATGGACAGGTTTCCTTCGAAAAAACCTTTTTTGTTAATTGTCTCCGGAAGCGATTATTTAAGCATTCATGAAAAATTACTCATCGATCATTCGGTCCGGATTGATTCCAGTGGGACATTTGGGATTTATGAGTTGCCTTTCAGCGCTTTCAGTGAAATTGCCGATTCTGTTGCCCTTGCCGTTAAAAGGGAATTATCAGAAAGGAAGCTGTTCGATCATAATGGTATTTGGTCAACTGATTCGCTGTTGACTTTTCAATACCTCGATTTTGATAGCCTGGACATCGGAAAGCATGAAAACAAAGGGTGTTTTACTGGGAAGGCTAAAGACCGGAATGAACTGTTCAAAGGATATATACCAACGACAGATACATTTAAAAACATCACTGTCTCTTTCTGGCTAGATCATATCTCAGGGGATTTGTATCCCAGGACCAGGATTATACTTAAAGAAATATCCAGGGATGGAACCGCCCTGAATATACAAAATTTTGTGGTTTCAAAACAAACAGCAACAATTCAGGATGACAAAGCCCTTGTAGAATTCACCTATAAAATGTCGGATTCGAAAAATAAAATTATTCTGATTGTTCAGAATAAAGAATTAAGGAACAAAACACTGGTAATTGATGATTTATTATTGAGATACAAAAACACAGATGTATACCGTGAATCGGCAAATGGTGCCTGGAAAAACAATATGCTCCAGGTTATCTGTTATTCCCGTTAGTCACCCTCCTGAGAATTAACAGGGGATGATCGTCCAAAACACATTCCCAATCCGGACTTGCCCTATATTTACTCATTTGTGACTCGAACTGTTCCGGCGTGAGAGGGTAAGGTCTGTTATCTTTCAATATTACAATATACCGGGCATCGTGAACAAAAGGAAAAATATAAGACTTTTTGCGTTGTGAGAAATGGGGGACAATTGATTGTGAAGCAGCAAAAGATGAATCAGCAGGAACAAAAGAAGCTATCTGCCTCCTTATTTTTCTTACATCCATATCCGACTTATAGAAAGAACTTTTCAACATGTTCTCTTTACTGATATCATACCAGAGAGATGTTCGCTGATCTAACTTGTTAAGGGTAACACTGAACGTTGAAATACAAAGAATACTACACAAAATGACTTTGTAACTTGTGTTACTGATCCGGTCAACTGCGAAAAAAACAAACACACTCAGGATGGAAACCGCCTCAATTGAATAGAACCCAAGTATACCCCATCGTCCAATCGAATCATTTAGCATTTTTTGTGCAATAATGGGGATGAAAGGGATAATATAAACAGGGCGTATCAATAGCAGGATCCCCCCTGAAACCAGGAATACTTTATAAAATTCTGCTTTTATAAAATTATAGGAGGGGTCACCCAGGTGATTAATAAACAATAAACGAAACGTTTGAAATGGATGTGTGAAAATGAATTGTAAAGCCTCTCCAGGGGTTTTACCCAGGGCAGTGTAAGCAAATCCTCCGTAGGGAAGCCCCGGCCTTTCAAAGTGTGGAATCAGAAATGCAAATAAAAACAAGAAATACAATAAAGAAAAAATAGCCAGGCCAAGTGAAAACATTTTAGCGTCCTTTTCTTTATAGCTTAAAATTAACGTAACAGAAATAAATATGAACCATAATGGCATATTCTCTTTGCATGTTATAATGAAGAGGAATACTATACATGATAAGAAGAATTTTCGACGGTTAAAATACAGGAGAAATGCCGGCACCATGGATGCAGCGATTGTGGTTTCAATAAAATCAGATGATAATGCACTGTAATGTCCCCATATAACGTTAAAGTGCAGGAAAGCCAATATGGCTAACCAGAAATTGCAGGTTTTTTCCTTTATCAAAAGATAAACGCAATACCCTCCTGACACAATAAAAATGTTTTGAATAATAAGCAGGGAATATGTGCCAAAAATGGGGGTAAATATCCAGTATAACGGTGAAATCAGTAATAACGTGAAGCCAGGATGTATTTGGAAATATGTTTCCAGGGGTGGTTCAAAAACCGTATTGCTGTTAGTCCTTAAATGGGCAAAATCCCAAAAAGCCTGGTTATAAAAACCATAATCCAGGGCGTAGGTCCTTAAGAAAAAGTGATTCAATACAACCTGCAGCGTGTAAATAAAAAAGAATAACAATACCAGGCTCCATAAAATAATCTGTCTTCCTCTTACTGTATTAAATGCTTTCACTTCGCGATTTGATAAACTACTAAACATGATGTCCCCCTCCAATTTGACAGAAGAAAATGATAACCAGGTTGCAAAACCAGGGACAAAGCGTGTGCACAACGATTTGCATTTTTTGTGGTGCTTTTAGTTTTACGGTAAAGGATATGAAAATAATACCCGCATTTTACAAAGTGCAGTTGCGTTTGAGATTGCTGAAGATCAGTCAATGAATATCTTCTGAAATGTCCGTTAAATTCATTTGTAAATACAGTTTCTCCCATTATTGAAGCCTTTCATCCACAAGGTATCTCGGACGGCGTTTTACTTCCTTATAAATTTTCCCAAGATATTCGCCAATTATACCGATGCATAATATTTGTACTCCTCCAAGGAAATAGAAAGGAAGAACTGTTGAAAACCACCCCGGAATAGTTTTATTGTTTATAAAGGCTGCAAGTGCATAAATCATGAGCAATACACAAATGAAAAATACCAGGAATCCTATGATTGTGATGAAACGAAGTGGAACAACGCTGAAAGATGCTATGCCATCAAGTGCCAGTGATAGCATTTTGGTGACCGGGTATTTTGTTTTACCCGTCATCCGCCTTTTGCGATCATAATATACTATGGCTGTGCTAAAACCCATGGATGGAAACAATCCTCTCAGATACAGATTTACTTCCGTGTAATTACTGAATTCGTCAAGCACTCTTTGGCTAATAAGCCTGAAGTCGGAATGGTTGAGAATTGCTTCTTTATTAAAGACTTTCAAAATTCTGTGAAACGTAAGCGCTGATACTCTTTTAAAAACTGAATCGGAATAGCGACTCTTCCGCACACCGTAAACAATTTCATTGCCATCCTGAAATCTCTTAATCATTTCACCAATCACCTGTACATCATCCTGGAGATCCGCATCGATAGAAACCAGGCAGTCAGCTTGTGAGTTAAACTCCAATAAACCGGCCACCAGAGCGTATTGATGACCCCTGTTTGCTGAAAGCCGGATAGCTTTTATCTGGCTATGCATCCGGGCCAGCTCCTTTATCATATCCCAGGTAGAATCATTGCTTCGGTCATCAACGAGACCCAGAAAGCTGTCAGCTGAAACCAAATCTTCTTTTGTATAGGTTTCTAAAAGTTCAAGCAGCGTTTTAACTGTAGTTTCAACAACCTCCTGATCATTGTAACAGGGCACTATAATACCAACCTTTGTCTTTCGCGTCATATTAGCCTTGAATTAGTTTTTCACGGCAGCTATAAGTATAATATCAAAAGTATTAAACGGAATGTTCAAGTTTGATGGGATTAAGTTAAAAAGTTTGACTGATATCTTTCCGGACTTCTTCAATAGAAACAGTGAATAAAAAATCTGCCTTAAACTGCGGTAAATCGGGGGATAAGAAACATGTACGGTACTGAAACCATTTTGATCGAGCAACCTGATAAGATGCTTTTTTGAAAAATAATGTATGTGGCTGGGGGGATGAATCATTCGCCAGTTGCGGCCTTTTAAGCGTGCAAGTGTCGATGAAATATCCCCGGTTGTAATATAAATCCGCCCACCCTTTCGGAGTTCAGCAGCTGACTTTTTTAAAAATTTCCCGGGATACTCAAGGTGCTCAATCACATCCCACATAAAAATGTCTGAATATAATACTGCCGGTGCAGGCTGCTGAAGGTAATCCCCCGACATTACATCAAGCTTAAGAACCTCTTTTGCATAGCCAGTGGCTTCAGGCACAACATCAATTCCCTTATAATTTGTTTTTATATGTTTAAGCAAAACTTCACCAAAAAAACCATATGCGCATCCTATTTCAAAACAGTCAGTTACTGGAATACCTGCGCCCGAAATTTGCTTTACAAGTTTTATCCGCTTTTCAAAATTTTGCTGAAGGATTTCTTTATCCTTCTCATAATCCATATATTCTTCACCTTTAAAATAATTGATGCTGTAGGTATCCTTTAGGATTTCCGCACTGATTTCCATATTAGCCGTGACAAATCCACAGTGTGTGCACTTTTTCAGCGTGCTGTCGTACATAGACTGAAAGCTGTTGCCGCCGCAAAGAATACAGGTATCCATACTCAGTATTTAATGATTGAAAATGCCGCTTCATTAGTCTCCTTCGATTCAGCAAGCATGGTAACCTTCACATCGGCAGTTGTATCGCCCGATAAAGATGTAACGATTTTTCTCAACTTGTCCTCTGTATAACCTTTAATCAGCAAAGTATACAATCGTCCTCGTTCCATGACCTTTTCAGCTGCAATTTCTGCATTCCATTTGTAGTAAATATCACCCCATTCAAGGTAGAAGGTGGTGCCGGGATAATGTTTTTCAATTTCTGCCAGCACTATTTTATTATACCGGCCGCTCTCATGCAGTCCAAACATCAGGGCGTATTCCGGGGATGAGCAACCAAAATAGTCAGGAGCAATAATTCTGGGACTATTTTTAAGAATTGGTTCAAATTTCAGGAAAGCCTCTTGTTTAATACTTTTTCTTTCGGCCATATCGTTAAGCTGGTGGACAACTTTAGGGACGTTAATAACAAGAAGCATGATTCCAAAAACCAGTAGCAAAACTTCAGGCAGCCATTTCAGAATAGCAGGCCTGAGAGTTCCCTTTAACAGTTCATACACCAGGTAACCTGCAAATACAGCCATCAGCAACGTTGGTGTCAGATAATAAAATGCAAAATGTTTTGCTGTAATGGCATATTGTAGGGCAAAAACAAATATAAGCCCGGCCACCAGGTAAATGGCACGTTTTTTAATCTTACCTGAAAGGGCCATGTATACAGTCAAAACAATTAAAAAAGCTACAGGAATTAAAATCTGTATGGTATTGCCCAATATGAACCTGAGGTTATTCACGAAAGTGTTCCAGTCAATTATTCCCTTTTCACCCGAACCATATACGCCTTTATGGGTGAACAGGTCGGTTACCCACGTTATAAACTTGTGACTGTTGAACATAACAGGAAATGCAAATACTAAAAACGATACGATCAACCATCCCATGTAGTTCAGCTTTGATTTTGCGCCCTGTATAAGGAACATAGGGAGAAAAACAAAGGGAATAAACGTCAGTTTGTCCGACAGGCTGAAACTAGCCAGCAAACCAAATAACAGAGGATATCTGCTGTCATCATTCTTCAACACTTTAATTAAGAGAATGATCCACAGGCAAATTATAGATGGCATGATCAGCTCGGGCATCATTCGGTTCGATTCTTCCAGGGTAAGTACGAACGCGAAAGGTGTTAACTGTATTATGAGGGAGGCTATCAATGATCCGGTTTTTCGGTACATGAACCGGCCTGTAAAAAAAAGGACGGATGCATTAATTACAGCGGCAGTATATAAGACAGAACGAATATAAATATCAGGGTTGAGTATGACATCATCCCACAGAGTGCCGCCCGGGCGGAAAAGGTGAATTACCCGTGAAACCACTGCAATAAGAACCTGTATCGGGGTCCCCGGGTGACCAATGGCATTCAGGTGAAATTTCAGATGCGACAACAGGATGCCGTTGAACAGGTAGTTGAATTCGGGATCAATTCCACTGGTTGCATATGAAACAATTAACCTGATATAAATAAGGCATAAACCAAAGTAAACAAGAGGTATGGGCAGAAATGCAGCTATGTCAGCCAGCCACGGTGATTTAATTGGTTTATTCAAATCAATCAGTATTTAACCAGGTTTTATCATGAAAGTATTCTAGAGTGACTAGTCAGGGCCTGAATAAATTAATGATCCTTGAAACAATAGCAATCAATAACTGTATAGGTGTCGCTTGATAATCCCCTGTATTAACATGAAAATTAAAATGTGACAATAAAATTCCTTTCAACAGATAGTTATATTCCAAAATCGATAATGGAAGTTGGTAATTACCCATCGAAGTTATGTATTTGTACAAAGGGAAATAGATAATAGGAATTGAATAAAGAATATTCGAGAAACAAAAATCATACCGAAGCCAAGATTCTCGCCTATTACCTATGTATTCCTTTTGTGTTATGATGTTTAAAATATATTATCGATCTAATAAAAGTAAATCAGTATTTGATGTGTTTGAAAATTGGCCAGCTATTAAAATATCCCAAGAAGGATTCCAATTGGTATAATATCCATATTGATTAATTTGAGTAGTTGAAGGAGTTGTAAAAAAATAAGCATTCCCATTGTTATTAGTATCATAAAATAATAAGTCATCTGTGGAAGTAGAAGTATTGAAGTTACCTGAAATGATTTTCCAGGTTTTACGCCATGGTGTCATAGTGGATGTAGATGAGAATGTGCCATCCAAAGAATAATAATACCCCTCTCCCATCTGACCATCATTTGTGTGTTTATCATATAATAAAACATCCGTTAGAGAACTTCCTCCAAAATTACCGACTGTTACCTCCCAAGTTTTCCTCCATCCAGTACATGATTTAATTAAACTTAAATTATTCAGTGAAGAAACACTATAAAAATTCGCTGTACCATTTGCAGCATCATAAAACATTAAATCTTCATAACCATTTCCATTGAAGTTACCTTTATAAATCTTTAACGTTTTACTTATTCCTTGAATATTTGTGATTGAACTAAAAGTACCATCAATTGAGATAAAACATAATTCACCTGTAGTATTATCATAAAGCAGTATATCAGATAAATTACTTCCTCCAAAATTTCCTGTGATTACCTGGCTCCAAGTTTTTCGCCAACCTGAATATTCACGTAAGATTTGTGTATTACCAGAACCATCGGTGGTTAAACATTGTGCTTTGCCTTCTATACTATTATATATTAATAAATCTGTGTAAGTATCTGTATTAAAATTGCCTGGAACAACTTTATCCCAATCTAAATTCCACATCTCAACAGGATAATTAGCAAGCTCTTTAATTGTAGGTGTATTATTAATTGTAGACAAAAACAATGCAGTTGTTGGTCTTCTATCATAAATTCTTAAATAATCTATCTTAAAGTCTTCAAAAGGAGTATTTAAATTTGCCTCTCTATTTATAGTTTCAGTGCTTAAATACATACTAGCAGGTGGCAGGTTACAACCTAGATTAATATATTTCAAGGCAGAGCCAATATATTCTGATTGCCAAAATGTACGAACATATTTGTTGTCTACATACCAAGTAACAAATGCAGGAGTCCATTCTAATCCAAAAATGTGCCAACCATTTCTTATATCAGTACTAAGAGGTGTTTCTTCCTGAAAAGAATAATATGATGTATCATTTCCATTTATTATGGTTTTGTGTATATTGGTAGGTAATACAAACGGTCGCCAACCGTCTGTTTCAAAAGCGTTTATATCATCAGGCCCTTCTAAACCAAATGCTGAACCAATAATATTTCCAGTCGGTAGATCTGCTTTAATTTCAATATATTTATATTGTATTCCTGTGTATGCTTGAACACTTCCAGTAGCAAAATCACATTTCACACCATTTGGTGCAATATAGTCATGCTTTGATTCAATAATTAGATTATGCCCGTCAACTCTTGCTGGAATTGAATAAGTTACTATTTTACCAGGTGTAGTCCAACAATTTGACAGATTAAATGGACTGTCTTCAGGATAGAATGTTTGAGGTGAATATGCAATAAACCCCCAAGCAAATTCATCGTTTCTATTAGGAAATCTAAAACGATAAGTAAACCATGGACCATTTTGCCAGATATTTGGATTTGGATTACCAGTATATTCAAATTCATCACCTCCTGGAATTCTTGTCCAATTGGTATTATACACAGTAGATTTTAATTGGTCATCAAAACCGCTTGAGTAATTTTTTTCTTCATCGAGAAGGAAATTTTCTTGACAACTATAGAAAATAATTAAAATGAAAATAGAATAAAAAAAAAGTTTCATGGTTTTTAGTTTTGGTTATTAATAAAGGTGAAATAATAGCTATAAGTTTAGAGATGTTATAATGATTGTCCACAATTATCCAACTCACCAATTTATAAATTTGCCCCAAAACAACCTACCTCTAATTCATTTTGAAATCGGCTGGGCATATGCAAGAACATCCGCGGCCGTGATCTCACGGTCGGCCAGTATGATCAGCCTTTCAAGCACATTCCTGAATTCACGCACATTTCCTGTCCAGTTAATTTTTTGCAGCTCGGCTATTGCCTCAGGAAGTATCGTTGTTTTTGAACGGCCATATTCCGAACAAATCTGTTCGATGAAATAATCGGCCAGCAGCGGAAGGTCTTCAAGCCGTTCATTGAGTGACGGCACGTGGATTATGATAACGGAAAGCCTGTGATAAAGATCTTCCCTGAAATTCTTCTGGTTGATCTCGTCCTTCAGGTTTTTGTTGGTTGCAGCAATCACCCTTACATCCACTTCAATGTCTTTATCGCTTCCCACACGGGATATTTTGTGTTCCTGCAAAGCCCGCAACACCTTGGCCTGGGCAGAAAGGCTCATGTCTCCCACTTCATCCAGGAACAGGGTTCCCTGGTGAGCCTGTTCGAATTTTCCCTTGCGCTGCTTGATGGCAGAAGTAAATGCGCCTTTTTCGTGACCGAAAAGTTCACTTTCTATAAGTTCAGAAGGGATGGCAGCACAGTTTACCTCCACAAAGGGCATGGGGGCTCTCGGACTTTTCTCATGCAGCCAGCGGGCTACAAGTTCTTTACCCGTACCGTTGTCACCGGTAATTAAAACGCGGGCATCGGTAGGTGCTACCCTCTCGATCATTTCAGTAACCTTATGGATGGAGGGTGATTCACCCACAATATCGTATGTTTTGCTGATCCGGCGTTTCAATACCTTGGTTTCACTTACAAGATCATTGCGCTCCATGGCATTGCGCATGGTTACCAGCAGGCGGTTCAGGTCAAGAGGTTTTTCAATGAAGTCGTATGCCCCTTTTTTAATGGCTTCCACGGCAGTATCGATATTGCCATGTCCCGATATCATGATAATAGGCACATCATGCGCTTTTTCATGCAATTTCTCAAGCACTTCAATGCCGTCCATTCCGGGCATTTTGATATCGCAAAGCACTATGTCATAGGAGTTGGTGCTGAAAAGCTCTATTCCTTCGGCTCCGTTGGTTGCCACATCAACCTTATGGTTTTCGTATTCAAGCACCTCCTGCAGGGTATTGCGGATGCTTTTTTCATCATCAATAACCAGGATTGCAGCCATGGATTATAAGGTAACGGTCTTGCAGTTTATTAATTCGTACACAACGCCTTCCTTCAGTGCGAAGTTCGACTGGACAAGGCGGGAAAGTTTCAGTTTCTGAAGAACAAATTTAACTATGAGAGTGGCCAGGACGATCATCTCGAGCCTCATACTCTCAAGGCCTTTCATTTGCTTCCTTTCCTTTAATGTGGAGTTGATCAGTTTCTGGTAGAGGTTCTCAAAATCGGTGAGATCAATGACAACCGACTGCGGAATAATTGAGGTTTCTGACTCTGAAGCAGGATCTTCTGCCCTGATCATGGAAACAATCGTTTCAAACGATCCCGATGCGCCAACCAGCGTTGTAATTTTATGTTTCCTGAATTCCTCAAACAGGTCAGAAAGTCTTTCTTCAAGGTAGTTTGAAATGAATTCAATTTCTTCAATTGAAATGGGATCGGACGGTTTAAATTTTGCAAGCAGGCGGGCCACGCCAAGAGGATAGCTTTTTTTCCAGAAGATGTTGTCGCGGTCGGCGATTATAAATTCGTTACTGCCTCCTCCGATGTCAAGGATCAGCACTTTTTCGTTGGTTAATTCAATAGCCTGTCTTACTCCGTTATAAATCAATTCCGCCTCACGGTCCCCTGAAATAATCTCAACTTCAAGACCGAAACGCTGCTGGATCATTTTTACAAACTGCTCGCCGTTACGGGCACTGCGAATGCCTGACGTGGCAATGGCGATTACTTTATCTGATTTGAATTCTTTTATTGTGGCCATGTGCCGCTCAAGAGCATTCATTCCGCGGGTGATGGCGTCGGGCCTGATTTCTTTCTTGTCAATACCGCTCTTACCCAGTTTAACCGGTAATTTGCTGTTATAAACGATGCGGTACGACTGATCATCGGCTGTTTCAACGATCAGCAGATTAAACGTGTTTGTTCCAAGGTCAATAACAGATACTCGCATTTTTCAAGTATGTAATATATCCACAATTAAGGCAATAGACCTGCTAAAGTACTGCTTTTTGCGGATAAAAAAAATCAAAGCCGGAAAGCCACAGTAAATGTACGATTTACGATTTACGATTTGGAATCCAATGTAAGATTTACGATTTACGATTTGGAATCCTTGTCAATTACCCCGTACTTCAGGCCGGGGGTTTGGTGAATAAAAAACTGTCCTGTAGAATGTTTCTGTACTGACTTTGCTTTGCCGGCTCCAATGACACATTTGACGGGATTCATCTTTTATCACATTCCCCCGGCCTGAAAGCCGGGGCTATTTATTATCACATACCACTGAAAGCCGGGGCTATTAATTATCAAATACAATGAGTCAATGTGCCAATTATAAAAAAGGACATATTACCATATTGGCACATTAGCACATTGGCATATTATCGCATTAGTATTTAATCCACTTCCACAACTCCCCATAACTGGCCTTTTTGCCGTACATTAATATACCGGTGCGGTAAATTTTGGCGGCAAGCCAGGTAGTTCCCAGGAAGGTAATCACAAGCAGAACGGCAGATGCCAGTAACTGAACCGTCGGCACGCCAAACGGGATACGTGCCATCATTACAATGGGCGATGTAAGCGGGATCATTGAAAATATGACAGCCAGTTTACCTGAAGGATTCAGAAACGAATTGATCATTACGAATAACCCTAATATCAAAGGAATGGATATAGGCAGCATGAATTGCTGCGTGTCCGTCTCGTTATCCACAGCCGCCCCGATGGCTGCGAACAATGAGGCATACAGCAGGTACCCGCAAATGAAATAGAACAGGAACGACACAATGATCAACGGTAAATTCATTTGCCCCAATTGTCTGAAGATAATATCCATCATTGAAAAAAGCGGGCTTCCGGAAGGCGCAGCCTGGCTCTGCATACCGGCAGCATCCGGGGCGCTTTGGTTCATCATTTCAGCAGGTGCGCTGATCGTTGTCTGTGGCTGCTGATCCGGTGTCATCAATGTTTTTGTCGCAAAAGTTATTCCATAGGTGAGCATAAGCCATGCAACAAACTGTGTAAGCCCTATCAGAGCTATTCCCACTATTTTGCCCATCATCAGCTGAAACGGACTAACCGAAGAAATGATCACTTCCACCACGCGGCTTGTTTTTTCCTCAAGAATACCCCTCATAACCTGCGTTCCGAACATGAAAATAAACATATAGATCAGGAAACCTGAAACATATCCCACGCCCCGTTTCATATCGGTTGTATCTTCTTCCTTATTTGGCCAGTTTTTCCAGTTGATTCGTGAGAGTGAAACTTTGGTTTCAAGCGATTGGATCACTTCTGGTGGGATTTGTTTAATAGCCAGTTTATTGTTGAACAGGAATTTCTCAAGGGATTGCGTAATATGGCTTTCAAGACCCACACTTATAGGTTTCCTGTAATACAATTCCACCTGAGCAAAGTTGGCCGCTGACATAATGGACTGTGGAAGGTACAGAACCACGTCGTACTGTGTTGCATTGAAAGCCTTAAGGATATCGGTCAGGGCGGAATTGTCAAGATAAACAAACTTCATGTTAGGCCTGTCGGGAATGACATTCCTGAACTTCTGCTCCGCTGAGGGTACAGGCTGCCCGTCTGGACCCGCCTCTACAACGGCAATCTGCAATTCACTTGTATCTTCCACGGTTGCCAGCCACCCGGGAAGTACGATAAGTGAAGCAAAAAGGACAGGACCAATAAGGGTCATTATGATAAATGTTTTTTTACGAACACGGGTAAGGTACTCGCGACCTATGATAAGGCTTATTTTACTCATTTAATGTCTGCATTTTGTTTGTTCTGGGCCTCTACAACGTTTATGAAAATTTCATTCATCGTAGGGATCACTTCATTGAAAGATACGAGAGACACCGAAGGCAATACAAGCTTCAGCATGTCATTGCCGTCCATCCCCTGTCCGGCTTTAACTTTAACATACTGTACGCCATTCTTTTCTGACTCGCCCAGCACCTGGCAACGCCCGTTAAGCTGTGCCACTACCTGGGATGCACTACCCCTGAACCCGATTTCATAAGTGTTTAATTTATATTTCATGCGGATATCGTGCACAGGTCCCTCAAGTATGGTTTTCGATTTATTAATCAGCGTAATGTTATCGCATAATTCCTCAACTGAACCCATATCATGAGTGGAAAAGATAATGGTCGACCCCTTTCTTTTCAGTTCAAGAATTTCAGTTTTAAGCAGGTTTGTATTAATAGGATCAAAACCGCTGAAAGGCTCATCAAATATGAGTAGCCTCGGCTCATGGATGATAGTGGTAATGAACTGAACCTTTTGTTGCATGCCCTTCGACAGTTCTTCAATTTTTTTATTCCACCATGCCTGGATTTCGAATTTAGTAAACCAGTATTTGAGCTTATCCAGAGCGTCAGCTTTTTTCAATCCTTTCAGCTGGGCAAAATACAAAGCCGTTTCGCCAACCTTCATTTTTTTGTAAAGGCCCCTTTCTTCAGGGAGATAGCCAATATGAGCCACATCCTGCGGTTCAAAACGCCTGCCCATGAATCGCAGTTCCCCTTCATCAGGTCCTGAAATCTGGTTGATAATGCGGAGTAAAGTGGTTTTACCGGCCCCGTTCGGTCCAAGAAGACCGTAAATAGTGCCTTCAGGAACATTTACAGTAACATGGTCGAGTGCCAGGTGGGCAGCATATCGCTTAACGATATTGCTGGCAGTGAATAGATACATAAATAGACGATTTGCCGCCTAAATTATGCAATTACTCGAAATAGTTCTTTACCCTGTCGAAAAAATTGCGGTCGCCGCTATCCGGGTTGGGTTTGAAGTTTTCCGATTCATCGAGCTTTTCAAGAATCTTTTTCTCTTCGCGGCTCAGGTTTTTGGGTATCCATATGTTGATGCTTACAAGTAAATCTCCTTTACCGTATGCGTTAACTTCAGGAAGTCCCTTTCCCCTCAGTCGGAGGATCTTACCGGGCTGGGTGCCGGGTTCTATTTTTATCTTAACCTTACCGTCGAGTGTGGGAATTTCAACATTGGCGCCCAGTGAAGCCTGGGAAACTGAAACATATAAATTGTACAACAAATCGTTGCCATCACGGATGAGATCCGGATGCTTTTCTTCTTCAATAATAACCAGCAGATCACCGTTAATGCCACCACGCCTTGCGGCATTTCCCTTTCCTGAAACCGAAAGCTGCATACCTTCGGCCACACCGGCCGGAATACGGAGTGAAATCACTTCCTCGCCGCGCATAACCCCTTCACCGGAGCATTTTGTACATTTGTTTGTAATGATTTTACCATCGCCGTCGCACGCAGGACAAACCTGTGTGGTCTGCATCTGGCCAAGAAAAGTGCTTGTAACACGCGTTACATGTCCCGATCCCCTGCAGGTGCTGCAGGTGCTATACGAACTACCGTCTTTGGCACCGGTACCATGGCATACATCGCACTGAATATATTTTGAAACCTTCAATTTCTTTTCAACGCCTTTTTCAATCTCATCAAGTGTAAGTTTTACTTTTAACCGCAGATTGCTGCCCCTTGCCATTTGACGGCCCCCACGTCCTCTTCCCTGTGAACTGAAGTTGCCAAATCCCCCGAAGCCCAGGTCACTGAATATATCACCGAAATGTGAAAATATGTCATCCATTGACATGCCGCCGGCTCCATTGAAACCTCCTGCCCCGCTGACACCGGCATGGCCGAACTGGTCATATCGTTGTTTTTTCTGGGGATCACTGAGTATTTCATATGCCTCTGCAGCCTCCTTGAATTTCTCTTCGGATTCTTTGTCTCCCGGGTTACGGTCGGGATGAAATTTCAGAGCCTGCTTGCGGTAAGCCTTTTTAATTTCTTCGGCTGAAGCATTTTTTGAAACTTCAAGTACTTCGTAAAAATCGCGTTTTGCCATGAGATGAGCTCTTAATTCCCTTATTCACCAACAACTACTTTAGGATACCGGATAACCTTATCGTGTAACATGTATCCTTTTTCAACCACATCAACAACTTTGCCTTTCTGACTTTCATCGGGTGCAGGAATTTTAGTCACTGCTTCATGCACATCGGTGTTGAATTCAGTATTGAGTGCCTCTATTTCCTTAACACCGTTCTGCTGCAAAAAATCTTTAAACCTGCCATAGATCAGGTTCATTCCCTGCTTAACGGCCTCAATATCCTGTGTAGTATTAACAGCTTTTAATCCGCGTTCAATATCATCCACAAAGGGAAGAATGCGGATCATAATATCTTCGGAAGCTGTCTTTATCAGGTCTGTCTTTTCCTTCAGGGTACGTTTTCTGTAATTATCGAATTCAGCCGATAACCGCAAATATTTATCATGGAGCTCCTGGCTTTTTTCTTCAAAAGCTTTCAACTCCGTCTGCATTTCATTTGATTTCTCCTCGAATGCCTTCAATTCTTCCAATAACTTTTCCTTTTCCTGGGTTTCGGCATCCTGAACTGCTTTCTCCTCCATCTTATCACCCTGATTTACCATATTCTTTTTCTTTCCGGCGTGTTCGTGCCTGTGTTCAACACTTTTGTCCTTACCAGTCATTTAAAATTAATTTGCGATTGATAAAATGTGTTTTTTTACCCTCAAAATGCCTGCCATTCTAAAGAATAAGACATTTTGACAGGTCTTTTTCTTTACCTAACGAAATGAAGTCAGTTTAAGGAGTTCAGATTCAAATCTAAACTCCCTTTCTCCGGGTCTCCCCCTCTCCCTCTCTTTTTTCCGGGTCTCCCCTTCGCCCTCTCTTCTTCTCGGGGTCTCCCCGTCTTCTTCTTATCTCAAAAGACTCTCCATCATCTGTCCCAGTGCTTCTGAACGCAAATTGGTTGCAATAATAATCCCGTCGGAATCAATGAGGAAATTCGTAGGAATAGCCTGTACTTTATATAAAGCCGCCGGAGCCGAATTCCAGCCCTGCAGATCACTTACATGGTTTTGCCATAAAAGGCCGTCGGTTTTTATGCCGTTGGTCCATGCACTTTTGTCGGTATCAAGCGACACGCTGTAAATGGTGAATCCATTGCCACGGGTAAATCGCTTGTCGCTATATTTTTTATAAACATTCACTACGTTCGGGTTTTCCATCCTGCAGGGGCCGCACCAGGATGCCCAGAAATCGATCAATACAATCTTTCCGCGCAGGGATGACAGGGAAATTTCTTTTCCTTCGGGGGATTTAAAACTAAGCTCGGGAGCACGCTGCCCTACTTCAATCCCGGTTGTAACGTTGCTCGCTACAAGAGTGGATGCGCTCAGATTGCCTTCTTCTGCTGTTTTATCGGATTTCCGTCCTGAACATGCCGATAGTACGATAACTAAACTTACAAAAACACAAGTTGACTTCTTTATTCTCATATGAGTTGTTTTGATTTGCAAAGGTAGTACTTTTTTGGGAAGAGATACTGGATGTCGTGCTGGATACTGGATCAATAGCCCCGGCCTTCAGGCCGGGGAAATGTAACCATACACTGCCGTCGAATGTGTCAATAAGACGCATCTGACCCGGAGCGATTAAAAATAATCAACCCCGGCCTGAAGGCCGGGGCTATTCAAACTCTGGACTGATCCCTAAATCGTAAAATCGTAAAATCGTAAATCGTAAAATCGTAAATCGTAAATCAGATTAATACGTTAACCCGAACCCAAACGCATACAGCGGTTTTTCAGAATCGTGCGGTAAATCCTCCAGTTGCTTCTTCACCGCACTCATCGATGACGGTATCTCTATGGGCAATCGGCCATAAGGGGCAAACTTTCCAAACACAATATCAAGCAGCGCTTCGTCACTGGCTCCGAAATCAATCAGCAGGGCCTTTGAAGCAATCGCAATCTCGGGAATGACTGCCGGCCTGTCCATATAAATGTCAACAATTGTGGGGACGGTATTTATCGTTTTCAGAATTTTCGTTTTCTCCTTTCCCTTGAAATCCAGGTCGCCCGAATTAAACATCCTGCCCAGCAGTCCCATTCCCTCCAAAACCTGGCCGGGAGCTTTAATGCGGATGATAGCCATATCAGCGTCGCTGATTTTTTCCACCGATGTG
>DATGXG010000025.1 GCA_035299085.1 Bacteroidales bacterium
AAAGGCAGTAAGGATAACTATTGGGAAGGCAAAGCTTAAAATCACACGCCTGTATTTCCAGAACTCTTTCCAAGATACCTGCCAGGCGGCTTCGTAGAGCAGGGGAGGCAGGAAAATGAAAAAGATGAGTTGCGGATCAATGGTGATTTTTGAGAAACTGCTGATAAATCCAAGAGCAGTGCCTCCGAGAACCAGCATGATTGGCGACGGCACTTTCAGCCGGTTTGCAGCAATTACAAGTGCCAGGATGATGAGGATAAGAAGTATGTATTGAAAGAATGCCGCTTGCATTTTGCAGGTTTTATGAATAACAACTTTAACGAATTATTTGCGATCTTCCGGTCTTATATTATTAATAACTGCATGAAATTTAGTACATTTCGACTTTATTTTATCCCAAATCTTAAACCTTAAAACCAAAACTATGAAATCTTTCAGGCCGGCTCTGGCTCTTTTGGCTTTTTTGTCCATTCAGTTAAACAGTCACACACAACAAATTGATACCGTTATCCTGGTTAAAAGTCTTAATACCGGGGGTGAAGCTGTAATGTTTTTTGATGATTTCTTCGACTTAAATAACCAATATATTGCCTATAGCAAAACTTCTAATGACTTTGTATCGGATACCCTGGTATTATATGATTTGAAGCATGATGCTGTTAAATATAAGACAAAACGAAACCAACCTGATTATGATCTGAAGTTCATTAATGAAAACCGATTTATTTATTTCAATTCGGATGATACAATCCGTTCAATCAGTAATTTTAATTCACCGGCTGAACACATACTCTATGTTCAGCCAAAGTATACCGGACATCTCTGCGACTTTGCATTTTCAAAAGATAATAAGATGCTGGTAACGTTAAGCTATACAAGTGTGAATTTTAAAAGACTTATCAAATGGTTCGACTACAATGTTCTTTCAGATAGTATTGATGTTATTGACAGCACATACATTAATGATATTGACCTGGAAGCTGATATTGCTATTTCTGACGATAAAAAATACGTCGCCCTGAATGGAGTATATCATGGTGATTCAGTTACTATAGTCAACCTTGAAACGAAAGAGGTAAATGTAATTAATACTTCACCTAACGGAGGAACTTATTCGCCTGTGTTCTTCAGGCAGAATGATAAGCTGAAAGTTGCAGTCGGAGGTGCTTATTTAAGCGGCAGTATTGAAATAATCGATGTGGAAACATTATCGCTTGAAAAATCTGTGCCTTTATTTGATCATTATGTTTACTCAGTAGCCGTAGATTCTTCGGAACAATACCTTGCATGCGGAGGATATGACAGAACACTGGGAATTTATAGTATTAAGGATCTGGCATTTGATACTTTGTTTACAGCCGGAACCGGAATGATCGATCAGATTAAGTTCAGCTCCGACAATAAATTTGTTTTAGTATCCGAGGAAATGACTGGCTTATTAGATATTTATGAAATTATCGATAGTTCGCAATTTACAGCGATTGCAAATCCTGAACCGGATGATGTGATAATATATCCGGTTCCGGTGAAAGACAGGCTGATTCTTAAGAATTCAGCAGGAATAAATCGCTTTTTACTCTACTCGGTTAAAGGGGAATTAATTAAAAGCGAACCCGTAACGGATGGAGAAATCGATTTTACTGATGTGCCATCGGGCCTTTACCTGATAAGCTTCTATAACAACAACAGTGAAGTGTCACATAAGAAAATAATCAGGGAATAGATGGTTTACTTATACCTGGTAGTTTCTTCTGATTGGTCTTGCCCGGGATGAATATCAGATTAAAGGGACTTTCTCAGGAGAAGATCCGTTTGCACCTCATTTCCGAGCCTGAAGATATGTTTGGCGAATTCAAAAAAACCGTTCTTCAGATAAAATTTCTGTGCGCGGAAATTCTTTTCCCAAACGCCAAGCCACATGTAATCCAGCTTTTTCTTGCAGGCAATTTCAAAAGCTTTTTCATAAAGAAGCTGCCCCACATTTTTACCATGCAGTTCCTTTAAAACATAAATCCTTTCAATTTCAACAGCCCTGTCGTCATTGATTTCAGTCTGTGCCGGCCCGTAATTTATTTTTAAATAACCCACAACCTTTTCATCCTGAAAAGCGAACCAGAATTCCGAATTCTTATCCTGAAGTTCCGAAATCAGCTTTTCCGTTGCAAAACTTTCATCCAGGTATTTCTGCATATTTGCCGGAGTATTGAATTCCGAGAAAGTCTCAAAAAATGTTTTCCGCGCTATTTGCTGTAACGGTTCAATATCCGCTTTTGAAATTTTTCTTATATAAAAGCCAGGCATCCTGAAACTGTGTATGGGAATACTTTTCCCGCTAAGATACTATTTTGAACTTTTATTTTATGATATTCACTTTAGTAGTATAATTCCATTTATCGCTTTGTACATTAATCAAATAAATCCCTTCAGAAAGGAATCCAAGGTCAAATAAGTTACCATTGAATGTATGATTAACAATGCTTCGGCCCGAAATATCAATTACATGGATTATACAGGAAGTGAACTCTTCAAATTCTAAGAAATAAATGTCGCTGAATTTTTTTACTACCGGTAAATTACCGGCGGAATTTATTTCTGAATTGGAATTTTCAATAAGTCTTGTAATGGTTATCGAATCGACCACGGCTCTTGTTTCAGCACCAATATCGGCCGCACACGCATTCGCCTCCAATTGAATATTTACAGAATCTGAATTTTCGGAATCAATAACCTGTTTGTGTGAAGGACTATTCAGTAATTCATTATCACTAATTAAAATCGAATCAGGATTCAATGCGGTAGATATACTAATTGCCACGGTGTCGGAAATATGGAATTGAATAATTGGCTTTTTTATTGCCGGCAAATAGATATCATCAATTTTAAGATGAACGATTTTCGATTTTATTCCTAAATTAATGCGGAAATCATAGGAGCCCATGATGTCGAATGAATCGACAAACACTTTTACCATTATCAGGTCGTCATCATTAACCGGGTTAACTTTCGTTTTTAAAGTGGCAGTGGCTGAAGTGCAGTCCGTAAAACCCTGACCTGCGTCCAGTACCAATTTTTGATCTTCAAACAAAGCCGAGGCTGATCCGGCTTCAACAATAACGGGTGTTGACAGTTCCCAGGCTGTGGAATCACTGAAATCATCCCTAAAAATTATTTCCTGGGAACGGGATTTTAAACAGCAACAAACTGCGATTGCAAGAATTAGGAAGTTTTTCATCGGGTTTTATTTTAGGGTGTTTTTTGGGTACAAAACCGAATGATTATTCTTGAAATTTAATCAAAATACCTATAATGTATTATAAATTATAAGAATTTTTCCGCAGCAACAGCAATTAATACAATAGCTATAAGGAACAGGTATGAATACGGGCTGGCGAAATTGAGCGTCCATCCCATCATATTATTTCTTTTGGGAACCAATATGCGCGGATCGTATTTATTGAAATAGAATAATCCCCACTTGTAATTTTCCGGATCCTTTTTCATCCGGTCTTTCTGCTGGTCTTCGATAGTCATAGAGAATAATAAAAAAAACTGAGTGAAGATATAAATTTCTGGCACATGCTGTAATTCTGTTTGTCACATTGGTCCTATATGTCCCATAGGTCCCATTCAGAAAATTAAACAACCTACTGGCATGGGACCCATAGGACCTATGGGACGGATAGGACGAGATGATGGGAACTGAGTTAACTGTGGTTAAATGGCAGTTGTTTAGTCTTTGGACCGTAGAATTCGGTTTTTCCTGTATGAGTTCTTAATAGCAATCTTCCCATTCTCAAAGGTAAACAGATCACATCCGGTTACCTCAATGATTTTTCCGTCCTGACTGGTTCCTGAAAAAGTCCATTCAGTGAACCCCCGGTTACCGGATATGAAGTGATGAGGGTTGTCCCACCGTGCATCCGGGAAAGATGCAAACACAGTTTCAAAAGCTTTCCTGACGTTTTCCTGTCCTGTAAATTTCTCCCCATCAACGTCAGGCCCGGCAGAGGCTTCAAAAATACAGTCTTCAGTCATGTGCGACATGATAGCCTTGAGATCATGCGCATTGAATGCATCAGCAAAAGATTGAAGGAAATTTTCTGTAATCATAGTATCTGATTGGGCCATGACTTTAACAGGTACGAATAACAAACAAATCAGAAGCGTTTTCATTGCAATAGTTTAGCTAATAATCCAATCACGATTTATTTGTTCATTTTGTTTTAATACAACAATTATTTCAACCTTCCAACCACTAACACCGGGTTGTCGTCTTCTTTTAGTTGATCATTCAGCGTTGAAATCCGGTCTTTAAGTATTTTATCTGGCTCACTGTAAGTTAATGTACTGTCAATAAGTTTCTTCAGGTAAACAGGAGGATAACATACATAACCCATATTGTTTGAAGTAAAGAGGTAATTATCCCATGGATCCCGGTTCTCCTTTATGTTAAAATAGTCATTGTTAAAACCTGATATTTCAGCCACAGAATGATCTTTCCTGTCGATCCAGTATTTGGTCAGCTTATCTGCATTCATGCTGAAGGTTTCACCATCGTCATTCAAATCAATTCGCGCATGCACTTTATTGGCAATGATGAACGAGGAAGTCATGCCTGACAGGTACACAAAATTGCCCGTTTCATTATTGATGAAAGTGAACCGGTCTTCTACGTTAAACAGGCAATCCGGTTCAGTTTTCACATCCGTTACTTTATAAAGAGTGTCAAACTCTTTCGGCATATAATAAATGAAGTCAGGCAGTTTGAAAATGCTTGTTTCCAAACCAATTCCCTTTGCAGCCGGGGGCGCTATTCCATTCAGAATTATTCCTGAAGTCGACAGGTAATACATATTGTATTCCTTATTCATACGGGGAACAATGAGTAAGGTGGTATCATTAACCACATCAATCCGGGAAATGATATTTTCAATTCCTGTTAAAAATCGTGCAGATAATATTCCTGTGTTCAGATCGTAAGCGCTTATGTGCTTTTGATCGCCCCTGTGGTTGATATAAAGGATATTGTTTAAGTCATCCAGGGCAAATGCATCAACCCGAAGAAATTCCCCGGGGCCTTTCCCGGCTTTGGCCAGGATTCGCACAAATTTTCCGGAATCCGTGAACTGGACTATTTTATCATTGTCTATTGAAACAATGTAATGATCGCCTACAAGATATTGTATATTATTACCAAGTAATGTTTCATCCGTAGTTTCAAGTCTTACGGTGCGTATATCAGTAAGCATTTCGCTTAAATTGATAACCCGCGACTCAGTTGTCTTTTCAAGGTTATATTCAGGTATAGATTTCCTTTGAGTACAGGAGTATACCAATAACAGGGAACAAATAAGATAATTATTTATTTTCATATCAAATTAACTGATTATGCAGAAATGTAAGCAATAAATGCTAAAACTGATCATTCTCTTATTCAACTTTTTTAACATGCGGTTTCCGGGAAGTATGAAAACGAAGATCATCTTACAATATTTATTAAATTACAGTGCTTTAATTCATGCAATCCAAAATTTTGCCATAATGAAATTTCTTTGTTCATTAACCCTTTTACTATTCTTAAGCCTCTCTTGTAAACATCTTCCGAATACTGATGAGGAAAAATATCCTGTTGAAATTAAAGTCAATGTATCACAATTGAACCATGATTCACTGAATCTGTCAGAGATAGCAGATGAAATTGAATATATACCGTTGGAAACATCCGACAGTGCTCTGTTGCAGGATATAATAGTGGTGACATCCGTAAATAATTCTTTTTTTCTGGAACAGGCAAAATACAGGTTTGACAATAACGGGAATTTTATTAATCGTGTTTACCAGCTTGGGCATGGCCCAAAGGAATGTCTTCCAAAAAATTTTGCTGTTAATAAAGCAGATAGTTGTATCTATATTTATGGTTATGATGAAACCATTAAGGTATATAGTAATTCAGGTTCTTTAAGAAGAACTATAAACTGTCCTTTTGAAAAGTCGGGATCAAAACCACGCTATAGTCTTAGTTTCTTTAATAATTACCTGTTTATTCCAAGTCAACAATTTCCACAGGTTAAAAATATTTATTCATGTTATAATTTGAACAATGATTCGCTGATTGTATTGTGCAAAAATTATCGGAGTTATAATAAAAATCAGATGGATAGATATCCTTCCATCATTCTCATGGATGATCTTTACCAGGTAACAGATTCGACCCTTCTTTATAAAGAAAACTTTTCTGACACCATTTTTTCTGTTGATAAGCAGTTTAAGCAGCAGGCAAAATACAAAATAAATCTTGGTAATGAGAAGCTTGAATGGGAAGCCTGGCGAGATACAAGAATGTTTATTGTAAGTGATAATCCTCCGACCGGATATTTGGTACAGGCATTTTTTGAAACAAAAACCTTTTTGATATTTGAAATCACTTCCCTGACTGATACCGGCATTCTTGTTGTTTATAACAAAGAAAACAACTCAACTAAGCTGTATCCGTGCAATGGAGAAAGAAATATCCACACTCAACGAATGATGGTGGTCTATCTCAGAAATGACCTGGATGGAATATTACCCATTCCGTTTAAAAGAGTTTTCAATTGCAGTGAAGGTTATTTCTATGCGGCTATCAATGCCATGGATTTTCAGAAAGCCTGGTCATCAGCTTCTGAGCAAACTAAAACTTCAAGTGAATATTTGAGAAAAATGCATCCCGTTTTAAGCCAAATTAATGAAAACAGTAACCCGGTGATTTTGAAGATTCATATGCGTTAGTTTTGTAGGGACGATAGGGACAATAGGGACGATAGGGACAGGAAACCAAACCATCTGAAACCACCTGAAACTATATGAAACAATTTGGAACTACCTTGGAACTACTTTAAACCACATGAAACCACATGAAACTATTTTTTGAACCTCAAAAACACCGGCTGGAACACTATCAAAGCCAACACCGAAAACAGCAATCCGCCAATCGTTCCGGCTGCAAAGGCAAACCAGAAAACCTGGTGCTGACCTCCCCAGATAAAAGGAATCAACCCGAATATGGTCGAAAGCACCGTATAAATTACAGGAAGGATTTTCTGATTGTAGGCTTTTATATATAGCTTCAAACCGGGTTGATTTCTGTTCTTCAGGTTATTGAAGTCGTTAATTATAAAAAGTCCCGAATTCACTACAATTCCCGCTAATAAAATAAATGAGGCAAATCCTCCCTGGTCAAAATTAAACCCGAAAGCATAAAATGTGAGAAATACCCCGATAAAGGAAACCGGGATCAGCGCCATGATGGCAAGCGGCTGTAAAAGTGATTCGAGGAGAATGGCGCAGATCAGGTAAATAATAGCCAAAACCAGCAGGATTAAATAATACTGCTCCGGTTCGTTCTGCCACCAGAAATTGTAAGTATAGTCACTTACCTTATATCCCAGCGGCAACATGGTGGCAGTTTCTTTAATGTTTCTCTCAAGCACCCGCCTGGCTAATTCACCTGGCCCTATGAACTCATAGGCAACCGATAACCTATACTGCTGGTTCACCCTGAAAATATCATTGCCCATCCGTTGTTTCGAGATACTTCCGATTGAATTCAGTTTCGAGAATTTATTGCCGGAGGTAATGGGACCGTTTTTAATCCACCAGGTATTGTACCTGTCGAAATCCCTTGAAGTGAGGATCACCGGAACCAATTCATCTCCATTGTAAACCGCGTTGACGGGCTGGTTGTAAAGCTTCTCCTTCAGAAAATCATAGTAACTCCGTATAGTCATGTTGTTCAGTGAAAGCTGCATGGGATTGAACGACATGTAATACTCATTCAGGGCTTTTGTATTCCAGTAAGAATTATCCCCTGTGATCTCAATCTGGCCTACACGCTGATTCTTTTTAAGCCGTGCCTGCAAATCGGTTGCAATGGCATACAGTTGATCATAATTAAAACCTTCGAGTACGATCCTGTTTGAGAGAAAACCCGAATACAGTGCGTTGCTGAATCCTTCTCCCACGCCAAAAATACCCCAGTCCACTCCTCCCAGGCCAATAGCCTTTGAAGTCAGCGCTTCTTTTAAATAAAACGGAAATGCCCCGTTTTCAAATTCTTTGTTGAATTGTATCCGGATGGAGGCATCGTTGTAATTATGAATTGACGATTCAAATAATTCTACTTCCTTATACCTGCTGATGTAATTTTCCATTTTAAGCATGGCTTCATTCAACTGGTGAATGGTACATCCTTCGGGCATGCTTCCGTTAACATATAATGTGGTGCGCTGTGGTTCAGCGTAGAATGAGCCTTTTACAAGATGCCCGGTAAATAAGCGGAGGGAACCTCCTAAAATCTTTTCCGATGCCGGCTTTATTTTCTTCTGGAACCAGGTACTGCCCAGTGTAATATTGTAAAAATGCGCTGCTTTTGTTTTTTTGTCAATTTTTTCAGGCAACCATTGAACAGGAATACCAAAACCGGCAATCAGCAGTATGATGAGCGCCCACCTGTATTTCCTCATCATCATAATGGAATTACCATAGAGGGTTCCAAAACGGACAATCCTTCTTTTATTGGCTGTCCGGAACCGGCTGAACCTGTTTTTCAGTTTAATTTTTTCCATCAGCGAAGGAATGAACCATAACGCAATTGCCATTGAAACGGTAAGGTTGATGATCATTACCCAGGCAAAGTCGGTTAAATTGATCCGATCCCTTTCTTTCAGGAAGAATATAACACATAATGAACCAATGGTAGTGAGCGTTGCGGCCAGTATGGCAATGAAAACGGATTTATTTCTGTGATACCTGAAATGGTCGATCATGACTATTGAATTGGTTATGATCATTCCAAATGATACGCTGATACCGGCAAGCGAATATAGATGGATCTCAAGATGCAATAAATAATAAAATATTACTGCTACAGCTAGGTTGACAACCATGCTGAATAATATCAGCAGCAGGTAAGTCCATTGCCGGCTTAACGCCAGCACAAAAAGCATAAGCACAAGCAAAGATGCAATGGACCTGAATGCAATGGTGCGCAGTTCTTTTGCAAGGAAAGTGGTTGAGTCGTTTGAAAGCATTATCGAGTAACCCGGGGGAAGTGTTTCCTTCAATTTTGTAATTCCGGTTTTAACCCGTTGGCTGATTTTTAAGGTGTTTGCACCATCCTGGGCGTAAATAACAAGAAATACGGCATTCAACCCGTTAATCCGGTAATACCGGTCTGGCAACTGTTCCCTGTATGTTACAGTGGCTATATCTCCAAGCCGAATGATTCGTCCGCCTGTTTTTAAAACCGGAATGTCATTCCATGCATCGGCGGTATAACCCGAATTGGTTAAGATAACTCGTATTTCGTTTCCGTCTTGTTTGCCGGAATCTTCATTGAGTCCCAGCATATCCTGCCTGAACCAGTCGTTGATAGCCGATGCAACGGCTGAAGTTGGAACATTGAGTACTCTTAACTGATCCGGGTTATAGGTAACCACATATTCAAAACGCGTAGCGCCATATACATTCACGTCATTCACTCCCTTAATGGAAGCGATTTTGGGAACCAGGTTCCTTTCGGCGTATTTCTGGATATAAAAAGGACTGGCACTGGCATTCAGGGTATATGTAAGGATTGAGGAAATTTTCTTTCCGCCAAACCCAACGGATAATTGCGGATACGAAACCTGTCCGGGCAATTCCCTGTAAACCCTGCGTATTAATGTAGCCACTTCAAAACGAACGGCATCAAGGGATACATTCTTCTTAAAGGCCAGGTCAATAGTCCCGCTTCCTTTGGAAGTAACCGATGATATTTCCTTCAACCCTTTTATGCCACTGAAAACCCCTTCAAGCTTTGATGTTACTTCCTGTTCAATAATCCTTGCCGAGGCTTCGGGCCATGAATACGAAACGGTTATCGCTTCCTCGGACCTGGTAGGGTTCAGTTGCACATTCAGCATCGGGACCAGAGTGATTCCGATGAGCGTGAGGACGAGGGACCAGATTAGAACAGAAAAAGAGGATAGTTTCATGTGGTTTCAGGTTGTTTCAAGGTTGTTCCATTTTGTTTCAAGGTTGTTTCAAGGTTGTTTCAAGGTTGTTTCAAGGTTGTTTCAAGGTTGTTCCAATTTGTTCCAATTTGTTCCAATTTGAACCACTTTGGAACCATTTTGGAACTATCTTTGAACCACTTGGAACCACTATGGAACTAAAGTTCAACCAGCATAAGAACCGGGTTATCCTCCTCCTTCACCTTAGCAGCCAGGTCAATCAATGCTTTCCGGTTTTTATCGTTACCTGTTGCATTCAGAAATGCATCGGATTCCACAAGTGCCTTTAATTTAACCGCAGGAATAGCCATAAAAAGTGTATTATCATTTACATTACCCTGTGGCCAGAAATCAGGACCTCCATCCCAGTCGTTAATAAAGCCTGAAGCATTGCTACTGTCATTTACAAGATATTCTCCTGTATTCTTTTCAATATCATATAAAATATTCTGTTGGTTCTCTCCGCCGAATCTGAAAGAACTGACAAACACTTTTCCCTGGTTCTCAATGGAACACGCATAGTAATACTGATCTTTGATGTTTTCGAATTCAGCCATGGATGCGGGGTTTTCAGGTCGCTTTTCAATAGGCAACTGATATTTGCCCAAATTAATCAGGTAGGATGGCACTATTTTCCCTTTCGTAATCGTGTACACCGTATCGTTATGCATACACTTGAAATAACAACGGTTCTTATACCAGTAAAACGGGTTGAATCCATCAAAGGTCATCATGGTATAAGTTCCGGTGTTATTTGTCCATTTATAGGGATTCTGAACTACGGATATTGTATCGTTTTTACTGTTTGTCAACCTGAAGAAATAATCCTCATAACCCATAGAACACAGGTCATAAGCGAGCATGGTGTCATTCTGAAAGGCATACCCGAAAACCATGCGTGCATCAACTGATTTGACAAACCGACCGTTCAGATCAAAATAAATCATCTTATTATTTCCAAGAGTTTTTACAGCAACAAGGTTCTCGTTGTTCAATACCGAGGCACTCATCATCATATTGATTTCATTGGGACCCTTGCCGGGAGTGCCGATTTTACGAATAAACTTACCGGTATAATCAAATTCGAGGATTTCATCCCTGCCCGGATATAGTATGTAATCATTTGTGAACATAAAATCCGTACTACCGGGTAATAAACAGGTACTGTCAGTCTGAAGCGGAATATACTTCACCGATTTGGCAATTTCCGAAAGCTTAATAAGCTTTTCATTACTCAGTGCTTTTTCAAAATCCACCGTAAAAAACCCGTGTTCTTTTGGTGTCGGTGGGGTAGGGTTTTTACAGGATGAAATCATCACAAGTAAATACAGTAAGAAGAACAAATTTGGTTTCATAGATTTATTTAGTTTCAAGGTTGTTTCAAGGTTGTTTCAAGGTTGTTTCAAGGTTATTTCAAGGTTATTTCAAGGTTGTTCCAGGTTGGAACCTCATTGGAACCATTTGGAACCACATTGGAACCATTTGGAACCACATTGGAACCACACTCTTTCATTCCTTCATTCCTTCATTCCTTCACTCCTTCATTTTCTCAAATAATAATACCCCAACGGCACCATAAAAAGACTCACAATCGTTCCTACAATCATGCCTCCGATTATGGTTAATGCCATGGGTCGCTGCAAATCTGCCCCCATGCCGCCGAAAAACAGGAGTGGCAACAAGGCAAGAATTGCAGTCAGGGCCGTCATTACAATAGGCTTAAGCCTCCGTTGTCCCCCTACCATTAATGCCTTAAGCAAGGGATAGCCTTCATTCATGAGCTGGTTGAAGGTATCCACTTTCAGAATGGAGTCATTGATGACAACACCGCTCATTACTACAATCCCGATCATTGACATCAGGTTGATCCCATCACCGAATAATTTAAGGAACAGGAAAGCCCCGAAGAGGTCAACCGGAATCTCCATCAAAACAATGAGCGGAAGGGTCAGGGATTCAAATTGGGATGCCAGGATAAAATACAGTAAGGCTAATGAAATGATGAAAATCACGGTCAGCTGCTTTATCAGATTCCTGTTCGAAAAGTAGGATCCTGAAAATCCCGCCTCAAAATGCCCATCCTTAGATAATTGATTGATGATTGATTTTTGTGTTTTACGGATTTCCTTTGACGGCACATTCATGGCCACCGGGTAATATTCCCCTTCCTGTCCCGCAACGATTGTTTTTAAATCGTTGCCGGTTGTCTGGGATATCAGGCTCTTTAATGGTATCTCAATCTTTTTATTATTCATCACTGAAAGACCATCAATGATCCGATGTATATCCTGTTGTTTGTCGCCTATAATTACCGGTATGAAATTCTGGTTATCGGCAACCAGCAGAACCTGGTTCTCACTGAACGACCGTTTCAGGGCGCTGAAAACCTGGCCATAGGAAACTTCATACAATGCCATTCGTGCCGGATCGGTTTTAAGAACCATCTGTTCCTGCCATACTATATTGTTAATGTTGTAACCCGGGAAGGCTTCCTGCAGGCTGCTTACCGTATTATTCAGCCGTGTATTGGCCATGGGACCGAAATCTGCCGTGAATCTTAACCTGACTTCAAGCGGAGCCTGGTTCTCACCGAAAAGCTGGTCGAAAATATTCCCGGCATCTTCAAAGTTGAAGGATGCCATCCGGTAATTCTCTTTTAAAAATCCCGAAATCGACTTAAAGATCGAATCCAGCGCATCGGACCGGGTTGCTTTTATATAAACCAGTGCTTCCGATGCAGCTTCGGGACTGTTATGATCGAGAAGAAATTGTTGTTCGCCTATGATGCACGTGTTGTGAGCCATTTTATTTTCAATGCCGGCCAGGAGCTGATTTACCCTCCTGTAATTTTCATCAATATTGATCCGGTCGTTCCAGTCGATTCGCAATATGGTCTCATCTTTTACAATGGCGGGAAGTTTGGTTTTCTGAAGGCTGACAAACAGGAATCCCGCTAATACAAGCATCCCGATGACACTGCCTGTGCTGAACACCTGGTGCCGCATCACAAACTTGAATCCTTTTTCATATAGCCTGCCGTAATCAAGGTCATTTACTTTTTTCAGGAATCCTGTCATTTCACCCGTTTTGCCATCCTTGAACATGATCTTGTAATAAACCGGCAGGATCGTGATTCCGATAAAAAGAGATACAAACTGGCTTATGGTGATGGCAATGGCCTGGTCATAAAACAGCGCTCCTGTTATGCCGCTGATAAATATCAAAGGGATGTATACGGCACAGGTGGTAAGCACGGCACTTAACATAGGCCGGATGACCTCGTTGGTGCCCCGTATGCATGATTCATCCAATGTGCTTCCCCGTTCCCTGTGTTGGGAAATATTATCAATAACCACAATCGAATTATCTGTCATTACGCTGATGCCCAGTACAAGTCCGGCCAGTGAAATTACATTTAATGTCAGGCCTGCCAGGTGAAAGAAAAGCAATGAAATGATCAGTGCAGCCGGCAACGTAACGCCCACGAGCCATGGCGATCTTACATTTTTAAGGAACAGGAACATTACAATGAAAGCCAGGAAAGCTCCGAAATACAGGCTTTGTCCCAGGTTCCGCATCGAGAAATCCAGCAGCTGTGTTTGGTCACGGCTTATATTGAAATTGATATCCGGGTAATCCGTTCTCAATATGGATATCAGTTTTTTTACTTCCTTTTTAAGATCATTCATGCGGGCATCCGACTGCTTTATAATAGCCATTGTAATGGCATTGTCTCCGTCGGATATAACCTCCCCTTTTCTTTTCCGGGGCTGTTCCTTCACTTCGGCGATATCCTTAACCTGTATTAACCTGTCCTTGTTTTTCAGGTAAATGTTGGCGATATCCTCTTTGGTTCTGAGTTCATTTCCGAATCGTACATTGTACTGGTATTGCCCGTCGCGTATCAGAAGATTTCCTGAAGTGATATTGTTTTCGTTGAGTGCATTTTCAATATCGGCATAGCTGATTTCAAGTCCATCCAGTTTTGATTTATCGGGTATGATGAGTATTTCGGAAAAAACCTGGCCGCTGATATCGGCAATGGCCACCTGGGGTAATTGTTCAATGCGCTTCCGAATCACCTGGTCGGCAAAGTTGCTGAGCCGGTAAAATTCGGTTAAGTCTGATTTAGTTGAATTACCCTTATCAACGGGTTTCGACTTATTTTTCAGCGTTAGATCCAGGTAGAAAACAGGGATGTCGGTGGCGCTTGCTTTGATCACACGTGGCCGTTCAATACCGGCCGGCATAGAGGCCATCACCCTGTCAATTTTTTCATTTACCTCGATAAAAGCATAATCAATATTGCTGCCATAGTCAAAATCCAACCGGATTACCGAGCTGCCGTCGCGTGTTTCACTTTTCAGATCAGCCAGGTGGGCAACCTGCATCAACTGGATCCTGAAACTGCTGACCACTGCATTTTCAAGTTCGCGGGCTGAGAGATTGGCCGCGTTAATCTGAACCGTAATCTTCGGAATATCCACATCAGGCATCAGCGAAACCGGCAATCTCAGCAATGCCACCACACCAAGTGCCAGCAAAGCCAGGAATGTCATGGTGACGGAGATGGGTTTGTTTAACAAAAATCTAACCATGGAAGAGTGTTTCAGGTTGTTTCAGATTGTTCCAATGTGGTTCCATATTGTTCCATATTGTTCCAAAGTGGTTCCAAAATGGTTCCAAAGTAGTTCCAAGTTGTTCCAAAATGGTTCCAAAGTAGTTCCAAGTTGGTATTCATTTTATTACTTGTTTTTTTACTTTGATTTGTATTTTGTACCCTTGTATTCTGACTGTTTAATATAAGACATCATATTGCTGATTTTGCTACTTAATTGAATAAGTCTTTTTCTTAAATCCTTCAATTGGTCTTCCGTGATGTAAGAATTGTCAAATGCCCTGTAAAGCTGAGATCTTGATTCTCCAGCTGATCCTTTGGAAATTGACAAGAACTGAGAAAACTCTTTGTTACCTCCTCTTTCAAATCCTTCGGCAATATTGTCCATTATTGATCCACTAGAGCCTTTTATTTGATTAATAAGGGTGAAATCATTCCTAAAGGCATTTGAATGAATAATCATATTAATCTCTTTGCATAGAAATCGGGATAATTGCCAAATTTCCAAATCTTCAAAACGGTTAATCGTTGACATAGAATTCTAATTTAGTTGAACAATTTGAAACAACTTTGAAACAACTTTGGAACTACCTTGAAACAATTTGAAACCATAAAACAACATGTAACTACTTAACCTCCACACAGGATTCATGCGCCAAATTCAGATTCCCTGAAACAATAACAGTATCCCCCGGCTCAAGCGTTGCGCCTTTATCGGCGTTGGGAATTACGGAATAGGAATCGCTGTTTTCGGCGGTGGTTTCCACGTATGTCCAGTAGGCTTTACCTCCGATTATCCTGAACAACACATGCTGGTTATCGCGCAGTACAACGGCAGCTTTGGGAACGACAAGCTGGTTTGAAATTGCATTTTCAACAAGCACACGGACATTCATCCCGTCAAGCAGGGATGAGGATTGATCCACAATGGCCTTTACCTGGATCATTCCGTTCTCATCTACAATCGGGTTAATTTCAGTTATCCTGCCTTTAAATACCTTGTTCTCCATTGAAAAGGGCATTATTTTAACCTCTTTGCCCCTTGAAATATCCTGTAATTCCGATTCCAGGACAGGGAATTCCACTTCGAAGGATGAATTGTCGATGAGTGTGCAGAATTCGGTTCCGCCGCCAACCTGTTCGTATAATTTATATTTGATACTGGCAATGATCCCGGGGTAGGGGGCTTTCAATTCTTTCGAAGCATATTCCAGTTTAGCGGATTCGAGTTGACTTTTTGCCGATGTATAACCCGATTGAATGCAGGCCATATTGTATACCTTTTTGGGTATGGATGCGCTGTCGTCAAGCGAGTAATTCTGTCCGATCAGCACATTCTGCAATTCGTACCTTGCTTTCTCAAAATTTGCTTTTGCCTGTTGCAACTGCTGTACCGACCGCTCTTTGTTCAATACGGCAATAACCTGTCCCGGGTTCACATGATCCCCGTTTGACACATTAAGCTGCAACAGTTCATCACCGCTGTTGAATTTCAACATGCTTTTTTTCTTTGCCTTCAGCTTCCCGTTACTCACCAGTTCCTTCCTGAAATCTGATTTTTTGAGAATGATGATATCGACGGGATTTTTTTCTGAAACAAATTGTTTCTTTTCAATTTGCTGGTCAACTGAATTCTTATCGGTCGAACAGGCATAAATGACTATAACTGTAGAGATAAAAGCGAGAATCCTCATGGTTGTTTTATTAATTCAGGAATTGTAAAGCTGTAAATGGGTTGTTCTTCTGTTGTTGACAACATGTATATTGTTTTTTCATCTTCACTTACACAAAAATATCCCCAGTGATCCAGTTTGAATTTCCTTATCGGATTGCCATTCCAGTCAAATTGCTCAACAAAAATATATCCCGGTCCTTTTCTTAATTCTTCCGAAACATCAACAGGTGTTCTTCCACTGTATAAAAAATACACATAATTTTTATTTGCTGATAATCCCCAGTAGTACGTAGTGTTTTCAGGGCCTAAGGGATTACTTTTTAGATCGGCACTGGTATTCTGCTCACTGAATTTAACTATCCTGCTTTTCTTATTTTCTATATCTATAAATACGATCCGTTTAAAATATTTGTAAGCAAATACAATTCTCTTTTTTTGAGAATTTAAACCAAAATCACCGATGAAAGAAGTCCACTCATTCAGGTCCTTTGAAAACGACAGGTTAAGAAAAGGATTGGTAATAACCGAATCATGCAAGGCCTTTAATTCAATTATGCTTCTCTTTCCCTTACTGAATGTTGAAATGAAAAAAGTACTATCATTCAGGCTGCAAATTTGTCGCTCAAAGGTCGAAATAGGGATGCTAAAAGAAAGCGGAAATATCTCTAAGGAATGATTTAAGGCAAGCATATGGCTTTTTCTCCATTCCTGGATATAGCAATATACATCAGGATTATTAGCCTTAATTATCAGGGGAAACTGCAACTCATCCGGACCCTCTCCAAATCTGCCGAACGATTTGATTAAATTGAAACCGGGAAGGGAATAGGCCATAAACATATTATCGCCATTCCTGTTTTTTACTATGAGAATACTGTCTGTGGCAAGCATTTCGGGTTCCTTAACCTCGAAAATATTGTCAACGGGATGATTGATACCTGCAAGTTCAATCGTTTGTCCGAAAACCTCATTGTCCAATTCAAATTCTCCTTCCGCTAAAGAGTCAGCTTTATTTACAGCAGTTTCAGATTGATCGGAAGACAATGAAGAATCTTTTACCTTTTTGCCACATCCCAAAAGAATTGTAACTAACAATAAAAATAAAATGGCTTTCATACTATCTGATCGTCTTTAACTATTTGAAACTATTTGAAACTATTTGAAAC
Organism: Bacteroidales bacterium; assembly: GCA_035299085.1. Classification (NCBI taxonomy): domain Bacteria; kingdom Pseudomonadati; phylum Bacteroidota; class Bacteroidia; order Bacteroidales; species Bacteroidales bacterium. The sequence goes on from DATGXG010000025.1 coordinate 17,491, forward strand.
AACCCTGGAACTATTTGGAACCACTTTGGAACCACTAACAACCTTGAACTATCATCTCTTCATTCTTTCATTTTTCATTCTTTCATTTCTTCATTCTTTCATTCATTCGATCATTAATTCAGATTAGGATTTAATTTTTAAAAAAAATAGTACGGGGTTACTGTTTTCATTTATGCCCGGTATCTTATCCATAATATACATACTGTTCATACTGAAAAAGAATTGACCATTATTCAAGTCCATGGGCAATGGATTGATTGGCTGTTGTGAACCAAACCAATCATCATGAAATCCATATTCAAGGTTAAATCCATCCAATTTTTTAAAGTCGTAACAAAATTTACGTAGAGTGCTGTCCATTAAATAATCCGCAACAAGAAACCGGTTTGTCCGATATATATCCATCAGGGATATGTTTCTGATCCGCATAGATTCCTTGATCCATTCCCTGAAAGGTAAGTTTTGGGGTAGTGTCTCATTACTCACCTTCAAAACAGCAGAAAAATCAAGTTTTAAAGAAGGTAAAAACTTTCTGCCTTTAATTTCATAAAGGGTGTCTCTAAGGAATGGTTCGGGATACCTGACAGGATAGTAGATATACCGGGCCTTTGCCAGGTCAGAAATTACGGGAGTGTTTTGGGAGGTTAAAAGTACTTTGGTATCCGATTTATATTGATGTAATAGAATGCTATCCTGCTTTTGCTTATTGTGATAAAAGAATAACGAAATTTTTTCTTCAATATCATAGTTCATTTCATGATTCAAAAGCCAAACAGTATCATTTAGTAAATAAATATTGTCAATATGGGAATTAATTCTTGTAGGATAATATTCAATTAAATTTCCGTCAAGGTCATATTCAAGGATGTCTTTTTCAGAAACAGCAATAATATTATGATTTAAGCTATCATAAGCAATAGCTGTGACTAAGTGATATTCTCCGGGTCCGTTGCCGGTTGTTCCAATCTGTCTGATAAACCGGCCTGCTTTATCAAATTTTAAAATTCTGCTGGTTAAAAATGCACCATAACGGATATCCAGGATATAGATTGCCTCCTTTGTTTTTATTACCTGGGTAATATAGGATATCAAACATGAATCATTCGTTTCAAGAATAATCATTTCATCCTTTTCAAATACTTCAGATAAATTAACTACTCTTGTTTTCGAGGCCTGTGTATCAATCACCGGAAGAGAATTATCCTGTCTGCCGCATCCGGCAATCAGAATCAAAAAAACTAATATTAAAAACTTATTCATGTATATTTTATTGAACTATTTGAAACTATGGTTCGACAGGCTCACCAACCATGGTTCGACAGGCTCACCAACCATGGTTCGACAGGCTCACCAACCATCTGAAACCATCTGAAACAACCTGAAACAACCTTGGAACTATTTCAGACCCTTCATTTTTTCATTTTTTCATTCCTTCATTTTTCATTCCTTCATTCCTTCATTCCTTCATTCCTTTATTCCTTCATTCTTTCAATTATTAATTCAGATTAGGTTTTTATTTTCAGGAAGAATAATACAGGGTTACTCTCTTCATTTATACCCGGTATCACGTCTTTTATAGAAATACTATTCATGCTGTAATAAAACCGGCCATTATACAGATCCATCGGTTTTGGATTAAAGAACTGCCCTGTGCCAAATAAATCATCATGAAATCCAAATTCCATGTTAAACCCATCCTGTTTCGTAAAATCATAACAGAATTTGTATGAAGTACTATCCAGGGTATAATCCGCAAACAGAAAATTGTGAGTTCTGTATATATCATTCAAGGTAATGTTCCTTAACCTGATGCATCCTTTTTTCCATTCATTAAAGGATAGATTGCTGGCTACTGTCCCATTGCTTACCTTCAATACTGATGAAAAATCAAGTTTTAATGCCGGCAATAACCTTTTGCCTTTGATCTCATAAAGAGTGTCTCTCAGAAATGGCTCAGGAGAAAGTACAGGAAAATAAATGTATGTCGATTCCTTTAACTGTGAAATAATTTGAGTATTGGAAGAAATCTGAAGGACATCTGTCCTTGATTTATAGCGATTCAAAATAATACTGTCCTTCTTTTCTGAATGATAATAGAAATATATTATTTTTCTTTCGTCAGGTGTATTATAATAATCGTGATTGAAAAGCCAAATGGTATCATTGATTACGTAAATATTTTCAATCTGAGATTTTATTCCTGTCGGGTATGATTGGATAAAACTGCCATCGAGTTTATATTCGAGGATGTCTTTTTCAGAAACAGCAATAAGTTTTTGGTTAATACTATCCAAAGTAATTGCTGATAAGAAGTGATATTCTTCCGGTCCGTTGCCCATTCTGCCAATCCATCTGATAAACCGGCCGGTTCTGTCGAACATTCCAATTCTGCTGACATTCCAGTTATTGTCAAGAACATAAATTGCATCCTTTGTTTTTATTACCTGTGAAATATTCGTTAATAGACATGAATCACTCGTTTCAAGAATAATCATTTCATCCTTTTCAAATATTTCGGATAAATTAACAACTCTTGGTTTCGAAGCCTGCGTATCAATTACCGGAAGCGAAGTATCCTGTCTACCGCATCCGGCAATCAGAATCAAAAAAATCAATGTGAGAAATTTATTCATGTATCAATGATTGTGATGAGATTTTTTAAGATTCAGAAAAAACATAACGGGATTACTGTTTTCGTTAACGTCTTGCCATTTATCGGCAACTGAAACTCCACTTAAAGCATAATAGAATTCGCCTTTTCTTAAATTCAGGGGAACAGGTGTTATAAGCTGATTATGTTGACCCGGCATTAGAAGATCATCGGTAAAACCGCTTCTTATAATATCTCCTTTCTTTTCATTAAAACTATAAATAAGCAAATAAGGCATTACCTTCTGGTAATTGACAAAAAGAAAGTCATCTGTCCTGTATGCTTCATTTATATGTAAAAAATCTTGAAAAACAGGTGAACCATTGTTTTCAATTTTCCAATCCTCATTCTTTTCAATCGAATTGATTTTTAACCGGATTGTAGGAATTAAATTATTTTCTTTTAGTTTAAAAATTGTATCATGTAACGGCACATCCTTATCGATTACAGGGAAATATAAATATTTACCCGACTGTACATCTGAAAGTATTATTGTATTCTGTACTATATTGAGTTTTTCACTTTTATTGACAAAGAGTATTAGGCTATCCTGCTTTTTCAAATTCTGATCATAAATGTCCATTGAATATTGAATCAACGATCCGGTTTTAAATTTTATTCCAAAAACCAGAAGTGAATTATCGATCCATGCTAAATCCTCAATTATTTCAGGCGTTTTGAAAGAAAATTTATTAATCAGTGTTCCATCAAAGTTGTAAACAATAATTCCATTATCAGATCCGGCAATTAACCTGTTATTAAGTGTGTCCACGGTAAGATCCCTTAATTGGCTATATTCTCCCGGACCGTGCCCGATACGGCCAATGCGTCCAATATACTTTCCGTCAGTATTGAATTTCAATATTTCATTATCTATATCATGTGATGATAGAATGAATAAATTATCTTTTACTTTAATAACCTGGCGGATATTGCTGATCAAGCAGGAATCATTTGTTTCGAGAATAACCATTCCCTCTTTTTGAAACATCTGAGATAGTTTCATTTCACCCGGCTTCGTCTCCTCCGTATCAATCACCAAAAGCGAATCATCCTGTCTCCTGCTGCATCCGGCAATCAGAATCAAAAAAATTAATGTGAAAAAATTATTCATTTATTTTATCAAACAATTTGGAACTATTCATTTGGAACCACCTTGGAACCACCTTGGAACCACTTTGGTACTATCTCAGACCTTCATTCCTTCATTCCTTCATTCTTTCATTCTTCATTCCTCCTATTCTTCAAACTTCTTTCAAACCTCTTCCTTAAACTTCTTTCAAACTTCTTCCTCAAACTACAATCCCAACTCCTCCTCCAACGCCCTCACCAGCGTCTTATCCTTCTCAAAATCATACAGCGTCAGCTGCCGAACCGTGTAATAATACTTCCAGAACAGCCTCAGTGCATCCAGGTAATTCAGGTTGGCGGCGTCCTGGCGTTCGAGCGCCAGTGCCACGCTATTGACATCCGATTTGCCGATTACGAAACGTTGCTTTGTAATTTTATAGGCCAGTTGTGCTGCTTCCCTTGTTTCACGGGCTGTAATCACCACATCGCGTTGCATATTAAAGTCGCTGACGGCAAGCATTACCGTTTGCCTGAAGTCGGTTTCAGCCTGCTCTGCCGACAATTTAACCGCTTCAAAACTGTTCTTTGCCATGTTGTACTGGCCGCGTCTTTTACCCCAGTCGATAATGGGAATGGATACGCCTACCATTGCCCGTTGCTGGTCCATCGGATTTTTGTATGCCTCCGGCAATTTTGAATTCTGCTGATCAAGGCCGTAACTGGCCACAAGGGATGCGCTCATGAGTCCTTCCCGTTTAACCTGTTCCATGTTACCTGCCGATTCAAGGACCTGCTGGTTGTAATCGAGAAGGTAAGGGTTGTTGGATTTGGCTTCAGTGAATGCTTTTTCAAAATCAACCGAGAATTCAGGAAGCAGGTCGGGTATCTGCAACTGCATGGTATTATTCTCCTGCAACCTGAGGAATGAAAACAGGCTGAACCGTGCGGCATTCAGCTGTTTGTTGGCTGAAGCAAGCTGGTTCCTGGCGTTAAGGGCATTTACCTTCAGCGTTAACACATCTTCCTGGGAGAGGGTGGCGATTTCGAGCCGTTTTTGTCCGATCCTGTAAAGCGTATCTGCGTTTGCGACATTTACAGACGCCATTTCTACCCGGTTCTGTGCCGTGAGCAAAGCAAAGAAATATTCGGTTATAATTCCTGAAATGACTTCAGCGGATTCGATATACTCTTTTTGTGCTTTTTCGTATTTCAGTGGTTCAATTTTGCGTTTCCATTTGAACGAATTAAAACCGAGAAGAGGCTGGTAAAGTCCGATCCGTAACGGTACAGTGGAAAACTGCGTGTATTCGTCATCCCCGAAATTCTGTAGCCGGCCGATTTCAGTATCCACATACAGGGAGCCGCCGGTAAAGGGAATATTCTGGCTTACGGAGGCATTGGCATACGAATACAAGTTTTGCTGCTGGCGGTATTCGTCGCGGTCGAGCACCGAATTATACCGTTTTGTGAGCTGCCGGTTATAATCCAGCAAGGTTGTGCTTAATGTAAGAGAAGGCTTTTTCTGTGCCAGGTAAGACCGGTAATCCCAATAGCTGGCCAGGTAAAGATTCCGGTACCGGAAAGCAGACAGTGAGCTGTCGTTGGCAATGCGGACAGCGTCCCGGAGCGTTAAAACAGTCTGTCCTGACACATAAAACGGAAACAACAGGACAACAAGGAAGCAAAACTTAACAGGGTTCATATTGTGAGTGTATATGCGACATTCAAAGGAATCTCCCCTCAGGCCGGTCCATCACCCTCACTAAACAACTTCACCTTAAACTATGATGCAAGATAGGGATTTTGTTTCAAAGTTGTTTCAGATGGTTTCAAAGTTGTTTCAAGTTGTTTCAAAGTTGTTTCAAGCGGTTGGTGAGCCTGTATTATTTAATGCGGTCAAGGATTTCTTTACCGGAATCAAAATATTCAGAAATTATTTTCTCACATACGTTGTTTCCATTTTCTCCATTGGTGAAGATTATAATTCCTTTCCGGGACTCCGGCAAAAGGAAAACTTTGGTGTTTTGCCCGCGGTTACTGCCGGAATGGTATAATAAATAACCTCCATTGCTCAGGTTTTTAATCATAAACCAACCTAAACCAACCTCAATTCCATTTGATGTCAGGGCTTGTTTTTGAATCATTTCCTTTTGTACCTCAGGGGACAAATAATTTCCTTTAAGTATGGCAATGGCGAATTTTGCATAATCTTCAACGGTTGTCAGAACCAGGTTTGAAGCATTCGCCGAATACCACCTTTCTTTTTCATAAGGTTTCCCCTCTGCATCGTATCTGTCGGCATAGAGAGTGGTATCCATTGTATCGTCCCAGTAAAACCGGGTGTCATTCATGCCCAGCGGTTTAAATAATATGGAATCCACTAATCTTTCAATAGGAATATTGAATTTGTTTTCCAATGCTTTTCGTAGATATTCGAAACCTTCACCGGAATATTTCCATTGCGTTCCCGGTTCAAAGGCAAAGGATAATTTTCCGCCGGGTTCATGACCTCTCCAGTTAGGTAATCCTGATTGGTGACTCAATACATGGCGTGTTGTCAGTTTTCTGTTTAAGGAATCGTTTGCCACATCGGGGTCAGTCCAATAATGATACAGCGGTTCATCCAGGTTCCATTGGCCGTTGCTGACTAATTTCAATGTGGTCATGGATAGCAACGGTTTGGTTAATGAAGCTATATTAAATAGCGTATTGAGCGGTGCGGGAGAATGATACTCAATACTTCCAATCATAATAGTCTGCCGGATTGTCCCATCTTCAATAATGCAGATACCCACTGTCGGCACATTTTCATTTTTCATCCAGGTTAAAATGGAATCATTGTTTGGAATGGGCAAATGCGTTGTGGAACATGCGGTAAATGTTACAAGGAGAATTATTATACCTGCGATTGAGGCAATTATATATTTTGAGTATACTTTCATTTTCATTGTCTTTATTAAAAAGACGAGGATTAGGAATAAATGATGCATGAAGAGGGGGAGACTGGGAGAAGGGGAGAGTGGAAGATGGGGAATTGGGTAGTGAAAACCTGACAGCGTCGCAGACCTGTCAGCGTTGAACGGCATGACCATAAATACTGTCAAGCCGGTCTGATGCAAGATAGGAAAATTTGTTACATATTTTTACTCTAAAAGTAACCTTAGCGAACAACAATTAAAACAAATCCTTTGCAGCTATTAACCGTTGTTTCTTCATGGCGATTAGATGTCTAGGTAGCACAAGGAATTATGCGAACAAACATTAACAAACACTCTTCCAGCAAAGATTTATAACTGCGGTTAGTACCTGCTATTATTTAATTTTTTATGTATTAATGATATTGTTGTCATAATATCTAATGCTTCATCTTCGGTTATTATCCAAATAACTTTAGGTGTGTGTGCTGTTGAATTCCTAAACATGCCAAACACTCCTTTTATTAAGTTCGAAAATCCTTTTTGTTCACTTTTTTCTGTCTCTGTTTGTAAAGAATTAATTTTGATCAATGGATTTGTTATTGATAAAGCTTTTTCCATAAGTTCAGCTCCATCAAGAGTTAGATTTGTTCTTTTTCTAATCTCTTCTGCTATACTTTTAACTGCTTCAAATACAGAATGAAAATAGTTTTCTGTTATTAATTCTGAGTTACAATATTCAAATATTTTAGGGTGGATATTTCTATTTTCAAGTTTTGTTATAAATTTATTCACACGCTGCTCCGCTTCTGATATAGTCCTTGATACTGAAACTGGGTTGAACACTCCACTCTCATTCAAATGTAATCCAATAAATGAAAGTCTTTTGTTCAACTCTGCTCGAGTAGTCTCAAACTTTTCATTTTGCCCTACGAAACGTGAAGGCCTAATAGATAGGTTTATAAATTTTAGAATACTATTTGAGTTGTGATTTTGGTTTTGATAGTTAGCAAAACTATTGTAAAGACGTTTCCATTTTGTGTTTGTTGGGTCAATGTCTGTAAGTCCAGCCTCAGGAATAAATTTTGATAGTTCTGTTCCGGTTAAACCCTGTCCAGTGTCAGCCAAAATTTTTGCTAAGGCTTCTAAAGTCCCGCTATCAATAGAATTAAAAATCTTTTTTGCCAAATTATTTTGAATTTGTAAGTTGTTTCTTGAGCTATACCAGATAGACACTAGCACGTCTTATTGGCTATTATTCTTAATTATATTTTCCATTAACATTAAAATTCGGGTAATAAACTTATCTCCTTTATCAGATAATGAATACAAATCTTTTTGTAATTGACGGCTTGCTTCAAAATCTTGTTTAATTAATCCTTTTTCATGAAGTTTATCAACTGTAGTCTTAGATGTAATAAAGCTTTTGTCAAAAGCTTTAGAAATTTTGGTAATACTAACAACTTTGTCTATTGTTTTTAGGTAATCAAGAACCTGAAATTCATAAAGAGTAATTTCTTTTAAATTTGAATCTTCAATTAGTTTCAATTTTGCTCTTATCTCTTCACTTGAAATAGAAATCTCACATCTTATATCAAATATTCCCTCTTCGATACATTCAGGACATCTCATTTTAAATTTCTTTAATGTATCTAACATTGAGTAAGGAAATTCATGACCCTTAGGACATTTAATCACTTGAGTTTTATTAAAATATTCTGTAATTAAGATATTCATATTGAACCTTGGGTGAGAAAAATACGTAAGAAGTTTTTCATTATAGGCTCTTTGGAAATTTAACCCATGCCTTTTGCACAAACCGTAATCAAAGGAGAAAATAATCGACAATCTACTATTTTTATCATAAACATTATTATATGTCGTAATAAATCCATTTAGTTCAAGATTATCAAGTAAGTTTGAAATATCTTTATTTACAGTAAAATGATTAGTTGGCTTTCCTTTAATTTTACTCCTATTTAATGAAGAAGCATTTATCTTTTGTTTTTCAACTATTTTATTTAATAATTCAAACTGATGTTCATTTGAAATCTTATCATCAAATGGTTTTGTCACAAAATGATTGGCAAGGAAATATTTCAGTGTAACATCAGAGTAATAGCGTTGAGCTGCATTTTCAATTGCTTCTCTACTTATTTTAGCATCATGAATCAAACAAGACTCATAGCAATATGATAAAATAAAACCGATTTTACGAGGATTGTTGAAAGATACACTAAAAAGCAAACTAAAAAGTTCGGTTTCATTCATAGTAAAAAATGATTCCCAATTATTATCAGGAAAGAAAATATTCAGTCTTCTTTTTAATAGCCTTTTTGTATAATCAAGGGCCAATGTTTCCATTTTAGAAATGTCAACTTCTTTTTCAAAAGTATAAAATGCATCAAAAAACTCTAATGATATTTCATCAATTTTGGAATTATCAAGTTTGCCATAGTAGAATCTATGAGGATAAACTGCTATTTTAAACTTTACAAAATCCTCTGAATTATTATTCAATGGAGCAATAAAGTAATCCATAAAGATTTTTTGAGCATTTTCATCAATTTCAGAATAATCATCTAAGAATATATAAAGATGATTTATTTCAAGAATTGTTTTTATTCGCATTAAATTATCAATCAGACACTTTTTAATATCCAAATAATTAATAAGACTTGATTCAAATTCTGTTTTTACTGAATGATTATTCTTTTTTTCGGATGAAACATCTAATTTAGGGCTCTCTGAAAGTGAAAAGCCTCCTTGTAATGTTTTTCCTCGACTATCTTCATTTGTTTGCTTAAAAGTAGTAACTAGCGAGCCGTCAACTTTCTTTATAACATCTTTAATTGAATTCTCTATTTCATTAAGCTCAATTGTTATCCTTTGTAATTGTTCATTATCAAATCCTAAAATTCTATTTAAAACAGTACTACCTATAAAATCATTTAGACGCATCTTTGTTTCTAAAATTATTTCTTTAATCAAATTACTATAAAGCAGATATTTTTGAAGCTCTGAACTTATACCATCTGCGCCTTCTGGAAGGTCTGGCGAAGAATTTTCATATAAAGTTCTAACATCTATATATATCGAAATGCATTTTTTATTAGAAATTAAATCTTTTTGTGATTTTTGAAAGATTGTAGATTTACCCGTACCTTTTCTCCCAACTAGAATGGTTGTTCGTGGTAAATTTAATTTGTTTAAAATCCCATCCTTAGGCAATAAATCTGTATAGATATCATCTATAGTTTTGTCTTCTACAAAATCTTCAATTCTTGTCTTTCTAACTAATTTTAGTGATTCGGCAAGTTTCAAAAATTGATTTTTCTCTGTCATAATTCATTTATATTTATTAAATATATTAGATTTTAAAATAATCACTAAAAATCGCCGATATATGCTGCTTCCGTTTAATCGCGTACCTATTATTGATACTAAGTGAGCTAACAATAACACTCGTATTACCTATCAATTGCGTATGACCTCATCATGTGCTTAAAACTTCTTTATTTTTTCGTAAGGGGTAAAATAGATTTTAGTAATTTTTCAAATCCATTTAAAGAAAGTTCCTCTTGATTATCATTTTTATCTTCATAAATATCATAATGATTTCCAAAGTATTTTTCAACTAATTTTGATTTTATCTCTCTTTTCTGATCATCTGTATGCATCTCTATAAATGGAGTCAATGATGCTAACTCTAGTTCTAGTTTTCGATTTATAGTTTCAAGTTTCCTGTGTTTGCTTGATTCCCTAGCAGCATATGTTGCGGGATAAGAAAGTGCAGCGGCTGCAATTATTCGAATAATGGACTTTATCCAATCATAGTTTGCTGAACTGACATCCCAAATTGCATAGATCAACAATCCAGACAAAATTGTCATAAATACAATCGCTAATATTCGCCAAAAATTAGCTTGAGTTCTATGTTGATTTGCAATATTTTGATAATTTCCTGTAACACCTACATTACCAATTACATTAACTAATTTTTTTGCTTCTTCTAGTTTTATTCTAATGTTTTCTACCATATTCGTGGTATCCTTGTCAATTTTTTGAATTTTTAATTCAACCTTGCTTTTTAAATCTTCTCTATCTTGTGCAATTTCCTTTTTAAATACATCTCGATCAGTATTTATTTCTGTTCTATAGCTTTTCCGATCATTCTCAAAATTTTGATTGGCTGTGTTTTTTATATTTTCATAATTAGTTTGGAAAGTACTTATTAAATTATTAATCTCATTTGTTTTCGAAGTTAGTATTTCAGAAATTTTATTTATCTCATTTTGTTTGCTTAATAGATTGTCCTGAATAATTTTTAATTCCTCTTTTAGCTTTATATTTTCATTTTCTACTTCAGACAGCTTTGATTTTACTATACTCTCAAAACTTAAAATACTTTTAGTGAAATTAAATTCACTTTTTGAGAATGGTAATGGCACATTTCTAATTCTAGTCAACGCTGAAATAAAATTATTTTCAGCATTATTTAAGTGTCCAATATTATTGTTGCCCAAGAAAGTATTAATTTGATTCAAACCATTCTGCATTTCAGATGAAATATTATTCAATTCTGAAATCTGTAAAAGGACAGGGATTGTAATTTTTAATCTGTCGTTGATGAATTTTACAGCCGATTGAAAGAAGTTTAATTTTTCCAATTCAATTTTTGACTTTACCTCATCTTGAGATAATCTTTCTGTTAATTGCCCAATTAATGTGAAAATTGGATGGTTTTCAAATTCTGATAGTATCATAGTAGGAGGTTTTATTAGTTTATGTTTAGTGTTTTTGTGTATGAGCCGTTGCGTTGTCAGTACTCCTTTGTGATCAAGTAAGTTTAAATGACCCAGGTAAACACATATGCGTAATAAGCAATAGCATATACATTTTGTCGCACATCATTAATTTTTTTACTTATTTTTTAGTTTAATTACTTCCATATTATTAAGGAATTCTTCCGTGTCTAGAAAATAGTTAGGAAATGCACTTTGTAATTCATTTATAGATTCTGTTGAAACTAGTACAACTTGAAAATTAGTTTTACCTGCATTTTCTCTTTCAAGTATTGTATATTCTTGATTAGCTTGTGCGAATCCTTCTAAAGGATAGCTACTAATATTTACCAATCTATTTTCAATATCTAATTTTAACAAATGATAGACATCTTTTGTACTTCTTCTTTCGATTATATGCTTTGCTGCAACATCAAAAGCACTAAGATTCGGTTCCACATTAATATAATTGTACTCATATACCGTTTTAATGAATGTGCTCTTATTCCAGCAATATCTTGCATTGTTGTCAATTGCATCTGGGGGAATCTTTTCAGTTTAGCGATAATTGAAGGACTCCTTTTTAAGCGCTGTACTACAGTTGCATTTTTATTAATTTTATTTACTTCTGAAAGAACAATATTGAAGAACTCATTTATTACTTTACCGTGAATAGTACGCCAATATGTTAAAGTATTTTCAGCTGATTCTATTTCCTCTTTTGAATGGCTTTCTTGCTCCTTAAGGATTTTACCAGCTCTTTTAATTTGAGTGCGTGTCACTATTATATTTCTTTTAATAGTGTAGTACAGACGCATTTAATTGGATGAAAAGTTCGCCTACATGTGTATAGGGACTTATTAAATGATAGTTTCCATTTCTGGTTTATTAATTTCCGGATATTACAATGCCTATCAGTCACATGATTCCCTCTATCATTTACCTGAATATCCTTCTTCGAATGGACTGGTGGTGTTGTAATTGGCATTGAAAGGTAGTAAAAAAACAGGTTCATTAGTGAAATTTTTAAATGAAAAATTTTTTTAATGGATATAAACAGGCCATAAAGGGGACTGAAAAGCGCCCTTTAGGCCTTACTTTAACACCCTCGGATAAAGTACTGGGTACTATTTAATACCGACAGGAGGTAAAAAGTAACCCTCGGTTGAAAAATATTTTTATAGTTTCCTATTTGGGTAATACACTTTTTCTATATTTGTAACCTATAGGTTACAATTAAAAACTAAAACTCACTTACCCATGACAACACCAACCATTGATCAACTCGATTCAAGGCGTTACAGCCTTTTTCTTTACATCACGGTTTGCTGGACGATTTGGTTCGGCATATTTGTGTTTAATGAACTGATAACGGATAGAAGTTTCGTTATGGACCTGATCCAGGGAATTATCGGTTCAGTATCCTTCTTTTTTTTGGTTCTTGTTTTTATTAATTATTGGAGGCTATCCAGTAAGATCAGAAACAGCCGGTTGAATGAAGCGGTAAACAATGAGTTATATGAGGTGAATAAATTCAAATCCCTGGCCAGGGGATTCTGGAGCCTTTTAATTTGTTTGGCTCTGTTCCTGGGATTGTCTTACTTCTTTACTATCTCTGCAAAACTGGTATGCATAGTTACTATTTATGCCGGGGTATTATCCACTCTGATTTCTGCTTTGATCTATAACAGGGAAGGCCATGACGACGGTATTGACCAATAGGATCAAAGAGTTCCGGACAAACCACAATATAACCCAGGAAGAACTTGCGGTGCAGGTGAAAGTCACGCGGAAAACCATCAATACAATCGAAAACGGAAGGTTTGTGCCGTCGGTTATTCTGGCCATAAAGGTGGCGAAGTATTTTGGTGTTCCGGTGGAGGAAGTGTTTTTGGTATCGGAAGAATTTGTTTGATTGGTTTCAAGGTTGTTTCAAAGTGGTTCCAAAGTTGTTTCAAAGTTGTTTCATGTTGTTTTGCATAGAGGGTGAATAAATCGTTGTGATTTATATAATCTCTCGCCCTTTCAGGGCTGATTTATGTAAAAATCACAATTACACAGGGTTCCACCCTGTACTGGAGTCTGTCGCCCTTTCAGGGCTATTTGTGAAACGAGTCACCCTGAAAGGGTGATATATACCAGCACAGGGTGGAAACCCTGTGTTAAATGAACCTATTTTACCCATCAGCCCTGAAAGGGCGCAAGATTAAGCAAAAAGTGAAACGACCTGGTTATTGACAGTTACAGTCTGAGTCTTAGGAATCCACCCAGGTAAAAAGAGCCACCAATCCTTTGCGATAAAACAATTTTATTATTTCGTTCAGACGAAGTCGGAGACTTCGCCTAGCTTTTTTGAAATACCAATAAATAAATTAACCGCAAAGAACACGAAGAGCGCGAAGAACACAAAGGGCTTAAAATGTTGTTTGAGCAGAAGGCAACTATGTTGCATCGCCCTCAAACCGAAGGTTTGAGCCTTTGTGTTCTTTGCGTAATACCGCAGGTATTCTTAAAAACATGTTGGAGCGTAGCACTGCGTATGCAGAACCACCTATGCAATTCATAGCTAACTAATCCTTTGCGATAAAATATTTTTTGATTTCGTTCAGACGAAGTCGGAGACTTCGCCCAGCGTCTTTAGGAAAATACCAAAGTACTAATATCTTATTGCAGAAATTTTTATAATAATAGGATTACCAGCTGCGTCAAAATTCTCCATTAATGTATTTAATCGGGCATGAGCCTCTTTGTCACGTATAGTGTCTTTTGCCGTTTCAAGACTCTTCATATAATCATAAAAATCAAATGCATTTACCCAGGAATACATTTCGCCTGAAATTAGTTCTATATATGAAGGCCAAAAGGGCATTCCGCCGTCAATGTCATTTATAAAGCCGAAACCGTTCTCGCCGTTTAAGAGCGTCAATGTGCATTTTTGCTTATTATATAAGGCTGCAACATTTTGATCATGCAAAATCATTATTTTACCAAACACTTTCACTAATGATTCTTTACCATAATTAAAAGGATAATGATTGTTAAAATTGAAATTCAGAAAAAGAAAAGAATCTGATTCCATTACATCAAACAGGGTAATATATTTTAAGCTGGCTTTTGAATATTCCTGCAATGTATTGTCAAAGGTTTTATATGGCATTTTATAATCACCAAGGTCTATTCTGAAATAGGGTATCGAATTCAGCGTACTGTCAATGAGATAAATTGTATCATTTACACCGTCCTTGAAAAGAAAATGACTTTTTGCCGGTACTAATTTTCCTCTTTCTGCCCCGGAATAGAAATGTTCCCGCTTTATATATGAAATCCTGTTTGATGTACTATCTATTAAAATACCCCTGTCATCAAAGTAATACAGCCTTACTTTTTCCTTTCCTGTCCGGATATTTATAATTGAGCAATACACATTTCCAAATATCGCTGTGGCATCATAATCTGCAACATCCGGGATAGAAAATGATTTTATGTACCTACCATTTGTTCCATAAACCTGGATATTTTTATTTGGTGATAAAAAGATCCACTTGTTCTCAGGATCAACTGAAACAAGTCCGACCGATGCATATTCTCCCGGACCATTCCCTTTTCTTCCTATATCATTAAAGGTAATTTCCGTATTTATCATACACTTTACAAAAATCATATCCGTAAATGATTAAGGTATCGTTTAACTCGAATAGGCCTCGTATTTCTCCCAGAAGTCCGCCACCTTCTGTTTTCAGAGGAATGTATTCAATTCTATCAGCAATTGAGGATAGAGGTATATCCTTAATGTTATGTATGTTTTTTACGAGATCGATTGTCAGCAAATTATCCTGGTGTGGGTTTGGATTGCAGGCAAGGATTGTCAGGGTCAGGAGGATGGGTAGGAGACGCACGGGTTATTTAGTTTGAAATGAAATCGTTTGAAAACGTTTGAAATCGTTTGAAAAAGAGTTTGATATTATTTCATGTGGTTTCATTTGGTTCCAAAATGGTTCAAATAGTTCCAAGGTTTATTTCAAAGTTGTTTCACAATTGTTTATTTAAACTTTATTAAGAAAACTACCGGATTACTGCTTTCACTTATATTATCAATTTTCCCTTCAATCTCATAACCTTCCTTAAAAAAGTAAAATATTCCGTTTTTCAAATCAACCGGTCTTAGCACTACTCGGCCTGTTCCATAAAGATCATCAATAAAACCGTTGATCATGTTATAAGTTATTTTATTTTCCAAGTCATGACATAAGTAATAGTGGTTGTTATTATAGAAATAATTGGCAAAAACATATTTACTGGTCCGGTAGATTTTTGATATCTCAATATTTGTGGCTTCAAGGTTTAAAAGTAACTTGTTTTCTAAAGCCAGGCGCTTTGAAAAATCTAACCTTAAAATGGGTATTAATTTAGATTTCTCAAATTTGTATAATGTGTCTCTAAGAAATTTCTCATGACATATAATTGGATAATAAAAGAAAGTGTCAGTTTTAAGAAACGAAAAATCCGCAGAGTGATTTATTTTATCTACCAGATTATTGGAAAGGATGACATTTTTTATTATTTGAGTGCTGTCTATAATTTGAAGATCACTATTGTATTTGAATAATCTGGTGTAATTTAAGAATTTACCGTCACTTAAACGGATACCTGTTTCGCGATATAAAGCCCACAAAGATTCATTCTGGAAATTCAAATATATTATATCCACATTCACATTGTTCCTTTGAATTGGAAGAGATTTTATGAGTTTTCCATTGTAATCAAACCTCAATATTGCTGAATACGTAGATAAATAAATAGTTTCAGAAATTGTATCAATTGTAACTGCATTAATAAGTTGATATTCTGCCGGACCATGCCCAATTTTCCCTATTTGCCTTAAATAATCACCTGAACAATTAAAAAGGATAACCTTTTGCCAATTATAAAACAATAAATAATCTCTTGTCTTAATCAGTTGGTAGTTCCCGTCAATCAGGCTGGAATCTGCTGTTTCTAATTTTATTAAACCCTGTTTATCAAAAAGGCTGGATAGATAAAGTTCGTGAGTTTTATCAGCATCTATTTCTATTGTATGAAGCGCAGTATTTTTTTCATACTGACACGAAAGGATACCAAAAAAAGCAAATACAATAATAATTGCTTTCATATAAAATGATCTCTATTTCTTAAGGGGTATGATCATTAAAACAGGATTTTCTTCGACATCTATACTAGCTAATTTATTTGAATCAACGCAAGCAATACAAACAGCAACAAGAGTTTGAGCATGGGATGTTTATATTTTAGTTTTCATTTGGCGATAGCAAACCACTCAAATCAAATTCATATATCTCATTTTCCCTCGTTATTAAAACAGCATAGAGTTTTTTGTTGTCCGATGATACAGTGAATGCAGTGATGGAACGATCCAGTTTGCAATCTGCAACAGGATTGCCTTGCCAATCGAATACCAGGATCTCTGTTTTTATATTTTCGAGATTTTGCATAACCTGTGTTTCTGTAAGATTAAGCCGGATCACATAGATGAATTCGTTGGTCGCATAAGGGTAAGGGAAGAATTATACCGGGTTTTCTTCGGGCCTGCCTGTGTCATATTCATTTCTGGCGATATCGTTTAAAGTAATTGTTCTGAACAATTCTCCTGGGACGTCGTATATTTTAAATTTATTGAAGTAATTATAAAAAACAGCTATTTTTTCACCACCTGGTTTTGATACATCGTATTTTCTGTATGCCTGGAATTTTTCGACATTACTATTGAAAACCAAACCATCCTCCGGGTATTGCCCGAATTTTTTGTTTATCCTGTTTGAATTCATACTGATCAGGTTGTGTTCGCAGGAGGCATCCGTGGGTAAATTATCAATCATATAAAGGGTATCATTAAGCCTCTGTAACCTGTTAAGGGGCGATTCCAGAACCGGCAGGGTTATTTCCTGCCCGATGCTTAATTTATCGTTCTGAAACGTCAACCTTTTCAGTTTTCCCCTGTCAGTCACTTCCAAATACCGACCTGTAGTGACCAGGTAATTCTCATCTATATTCTGAAACTCATCCGGGCCATTTCCTATTGTTCCATAACTGTCAAGGTATTCAAGACCAGGTAAACGGAATGCTTTAAACAGAAAATCATTGGTGTGGTCATATAGTATTAATTTATCATCCCAAATACAAAGACGGGTTGGATTTAATAACCGGCAGGAAGTGTAAACTACAGAACCTTTTAATTCTATTGCTTTTGGGAAGGAGGTTATTGTTAATGTTTTTGTTTGATCTGTTTTAGTGCAGCTCATGAAACAGAGCGTCAGCAGTGTAATGATTTTTAAGTTCATGTTATTTGATTTGGTTTGAATTGGTTTCAGATTGTTGGTGAGCCTGTCGAATCATGGTTTCATATTGTCTTAAGGGGTTGAATTAAATGCAGGCAGGGACAGGTCGCGACCTTTCCGTATGTGAGGTTATTATTTTATTTCTGTTCTAGAATGGTTCATATTTTTAATTCAACCAAAATGGGATTGTCATCATCAGATGAAGAATCAGCCATTGATTTTATAAAGTTGAAATAAGCAGATGTATCATATTGGGGATAATCCCTCAAAAATTCTCCGATCTTTTCTTCTATTTTATAAGGGTAAATATAAACAAGCAAGCAATCATCGCTAACTGTAAGGGAGAAGGTTTGAAGGAAATTAAGATCTGTAAAGGTTATGTCATTTACAATTTTGCTTCCTGCACCTGCCGGAAATGTTTTGCAAATGCTCGTGGCCAGATCATAATTACATAAGTAAATCTTTTCCTTGCTTAAATAGGGAAAAGCTATATGTTCTTTATATGATGTTATGCCGTCAAAACAAACACTATTGCCGTAATGATTATCGGCTGCATCGCCGAATATCCTAAGCAGGGATTCATATTTACCATACCCTAATGAGCCCGGGATATTTGTTAGTTTCTTGTTTTCAAAATGACCGTTTTCACTATTCAGAATTACAATATCATTAGTATATGCCATTTGATAGACAACTATTTCATTTGATATCTTAGTAAACTGCACATTCCTGCAGAGACGGTTTGTCAAATCCGGTTTTAAAAATTCACTGATAATATTTCCTTTGTAACCGGCGAATGTAAGTACAGTATTTTTACCTGATGTTTTATAAAGTATTCCATTGTTTGTACAAATAAATTGATTTGCAATAAAACTCAGATCATACTGCCCTGTATATTCACCCTTTAGATTATAAGTAAATATTTTCTTATAGGATAAAATGTAAACAGTATATCCATGAACATCAAAATCCAGGATTTGATTATACTCTTCAGGTCCGTTACCCACATTATCAATTCTGCCTGTTGCTTTGCCAGATTGATCGAAGAAAAAAACTGATTTGTAATTACTTAAAACATAAAAATTTCGATCTCTCTTAATTATTTTCACAATATTCCCCAAATGATAGCTGGTATCAAGCTTAATCAGGTTTCGATAAGTAAAAATTGAACTGAGTTTTGCAGGTCCGCTAATTCTATTTTCGTTTGCATCGATATTTAATAGAAAATGCTTTTCAGTACCGGAGCATGACCATCCGGTTAACACAGTCATTATAACGAAAAGAAAATTCTTCACCGCAAACTGCAATATGAAACGACCTTGAAACTACATAGAACTATTTTGGAACAATGGTTCGACAGGCTCACCAACCGAATGGTTCGACAGGCTCACCAACCGATGAAACCACATGAAACAATGTGAAACCACCTTGAAACAACATTAAAGTCCTGAATCACATTCCCAAAAACATCTTACCAGCAAGGACTTATGTAAATGTAATTAAAAAACGAATAAAAGTTATTTAACCGCAAAGGAATAATTAGTATAAACAGAATTTTCATTTTTACTCATGTTGCCAGGTAAGCCTGCCAGCCACAGCGTGGCGATATCTTTGTAGTAATAGCCATGTTTTGGAATTCATGAGCCACGTTAGTGGCGACATCTTAAGATTTCGCCACTAACGTGGCTCTGTGTTTTCGTGAAGCGTTATTACTACAAAGATATCGCCACTAATGTGGCTCTGAGTTTGCGGGAAACATTATTACTACAAAGATATCGCCACTAACGTGGCTATAGCTTAAACCTCCGGTTTAAGCCTCTGTAAACCAATATGTAATATATAGCAACTTGAGTTATTAGTATAATTTGCTTAAGAAACCTGCGGTTTAACTCAATGGCCGCATCGGGCCGTAAACCGAAGCCTTACGGTTACTCAAACCGAAGGTTTGAGACTTTGCGTTCTTTGCGTTCTTTGCGGTTTACTGAAGGACTTTTATTGAGGTAAAATAAATTTTTGCGGTTATATTTTTAATTTTTGAGTGCTTTTGGCCATGGTGTGCCTGTGCGGGCATATTGCTTCGTCGCTTTAGATCTTTTTATAATCAGAAATATTGTCTGGCTCCTCGCAATGACGGCTAAGAGATTTGCTATATTTATCCCCCTAAACTTTTATACCTCTCACTATGACCCCTGACAAATCAAAGGAAGTTTTTGCAGAAATTGCATTGGTTAATGACCGGTTACATTTCAAAGGTACCGTTGACGGCAATGAACCCGTGTCTATCGATTATGTACCGCCGCTTGGAGATAACCTGGGTTACACTTCTCTTGAATTATTATTGCTTAGTCTTTCATCCTGCCTGGGTACCGCAGTGCTGACTTTCCTGAGAAAGAAAAGAAAAACCATTACGGGATTATCCATAAAATCTCATGGCATACGGCACCAGGAACACCCGACAGGATTTAAAACAATCGAGCTGCACATCGAATTGCATTCACCCGATACGTCAGATGAGGAACTGGCCGGTGTGATTAAAATGGGGGAGGATACGTATTGCCCGGTGTTTGCTATGGTTAAGGGGAATGTGGAAATTAGGTATACGAGGGTAATTGTGTGATAAAAAAATAACGCAAAGGATTTTTTTACTATTAATATCATTTTGTTTTATCAGTACTTCTAATGAAATTACTATAAAGAAACCTACGGTTTGACGCAAAGGCCGCAAAGGGCCGTAAACCGAAGGTTTACGGTTCCTCAAACCGTAGGTTTAAGGTCTTTGCGGACTCTGATAACTTAAATGCGGCGATACTATAAGCAGTACTTCACTAAAGCTTGGACTTCAACCGAAGTGAAATAAATCTTTGCGGTTAAGTTTTTTTGACAATTCTTTCGTCCTTTTGACCATGGTGTGCCTACGCGCTCCTATTAATGACGACTTTTCATAATTCGTTGTATACTAATGAATAACCCTGAAAGGGTTCAATTTGAATAACCGCGGGTGAAACCCGTGGTACGGTGCACGATGACAAACACAACTCTGAAAGAGTTGAATAATGCATAATTGAGATTGAACCCTTTCAGGGTTCTTGTCTGCTGACATCATAATCCACGGGTTTCACCCGCGGTTATTCAGATCTCGCTACTTCGTAGCTATCCGTGAAAGCCCCTGGTTGTCATTTCGTGCAACTCCTCCCAATGACGGAGGTTTTCCTGTTTCCATTTGCTTCTTAATTAAATATTTGGTAAATTTCATAAGACCTTACCCGAATTTTCCTAACCTTTATATCCAAACCTTATGAAAACCAAAATTTTATTGGCCTTTTCATTAATCCTTCTTTTATGTAATACTTGTAGTAAAGATGATAAACCTTCCCTGGAAGAACTTATAGCCATTGAAGCTCTGGATGAGGACCAGGCTGCATTCTGGGACAATCAGCCAAGTGTCAATCTTACCACTTCAGAGGTTATTCTGCCAAACGGATTAAGCCTGGACGATTACCTGCTACAAATGGCCCCGGATTTTTATTATGACTGGAATAAGAAAAGCACGGAAGCTACCAACGAACTCGGTCCACAGGACAGCAAAAACCTGCTCATAGCCAAATTAAGCCAGATTGCCATTTATCTTACCACCCGCAGTAATTTTGTTTATACCGGCAGTAATGAGTCTCAGCCTGATCAGAACGGACTTGCCTATTCTTTTGGATCGAGAGATCACACCGTCCGGAAAAAACCACCTTTTGGTGATTGTACATATGAAATATATGGCCTCGATTGTTCAGGTATGATTTACCAGCTGTTCCTGCAGTCAGGTGTAACCAGTGGCCTCTATTCGTCAGCTGAAATACAAAGACAGCCAGCCACATTGCAAAAGGCAATCAAAACAGCCTTTCCTGAATTAAAAAAGATTAAAGTAGAAGATCTTGGGAAAATTGAAACATCAAAAGTTGAAAGTGGTGATATCATTTACTGGCTCGATAGCAAGGGGGTGGCTTTTCATATAGGCATGATCCTCAAAAACAGTACGGGAAATTTATTGGTGGCGCAGTCTAACGGCCGTGCCTCTGTGGATTGTGAAGATAATTACGGCCCTAACAGGGGACCAAGGTTTGTAAATGTAAATTCAGCTGTTTTACCTCCGAAAACCGGCTTTGGCAGTGATTACAGAATTGTAAGGATTAATGCAGAGATCTCAGGCAAATGGGATCTGGTTATACGCTGTCAGAATGCCTCCTATGATTTCCTGACTGTAAATCTTGAATTTCCCACAAAAAACTCAAACAACTTTCAATTGAGCAAAACAGCAGTGTATCCGGGTGATGGTGTATCCTATGATCTGGACTTTTCTTTTACTTATGATAATGTTACCAATATATTAACCTGTATGTTCTCAACGAATGCTTCCGTTTATCCTGATTTTTACAGGTTTGACAGTTTTTCGGTTAAACTTGAAAGAGATGATACCGGGTATTTTGCTGCGACACTGGGTGATCATTATAATAGTGGTTGTGCTTATGATGTAAGACTCATCAATAAGGAAGTAAGTTCCGTAAAAAGTGCTTTGCTTTCCGGGATGCGTTTAAATTAAAATGACGGCAATGAACATGGCACAGCGTATCGCCTTTCTCCTGCAAGGAGAGGGCAGGGGGTGAGGTGTTAAGGGGGCGGTTTGATTAAGGCCTGCCTTTGGTCTGGGTGTGCCTGTGCTTGCAGATTGCTTCGTCGCTTTTCTTTTTGGTATAATCAATGATTGATCTGGCTCCTCGCAATGACGGCCGCCTCAAACAGCGCCGGAATATCACTTGTGTTGTGATCGGCACCTTCAAATACATTAAAATGCCAGTTCAGATTCGTAAATGAAATACCAGTTAAATTGCCATTTAAAATATCTGCCCACTTAATCACCTGTTTCATGTCGTTTGATCCGTAACTCAGGTAAAAATCAACCTGACTTTTCATTTCACTGTCCATCTTTACATAATTCTCCTTCTGTATTAAGTCCATTATAGGAGTTGGACTTGAAGCAATGTAACAGTTAAAATATTCCGGTTTGTTCAGCATGGCGTATATCGCAAAACTTCCGCCAAACGAATGACCAAATAAAATCCGCTTTTTGCAGGTATAATCTTTTTCGATTGCCGGAATCAATTCTGATGCCAGGAATTCAAGAAAATTATTCGCTCCTTTTACATACAGCAAATCCCGCCTTCTGTCGGTGTTTACTATTCCAACTGCAATCAGGTTTGTCAGGCAATTACCGTTCTTTTCCATCCATTTCTGAACCCGATAGGCTGAGAATTCTCCATCTGTCATGTAAAGAACTTTCACCGGATCATGACCTGACATATTGGTAGGTTTGATCACTATTATGTTTCGTGTTTCTTTCAGTATTTCAGAATTGAATTGAAGGGTATCCGTTATGAAAGCCTGAGTCTGTGGGAAAAGCAATACAGGGCACAGGCTGAAAATCAGAAGGAGATATGATCTCATTGTTAAAGTTTTTGTCGGGTAGAGCTAAATTATATAATTTAAATTAGTCTGACTAGAGATGCTCTAATCGAAAACGAATTGTCTGGCCTCCGGCAATTACACAAAAAAACTATTTAACCGCAAAGGAATAGGTTACCTTAATAGAATTTTCCTATTTGTGCTTCTAAATTAATTTAGTATAAGAAACCTGCGGTTATATCTATTTATAATTTTTGAGTGCTTTTGGCCAGGGTGTGCCTGTGCAGGCAGATTGCTTCGTCGCGTTACATTCTGCAATAATCAGAGTATTTCATGCTCCTCGCAATGACGGCAATGAACATGGCACAGCGTATCGCCCATCTCCTGCAAGGAGAGGGGAGGAGGTGAGGGGTAAAATAATTGAAGCATGATGACATATAAAGTAAGTAATTTGAATTATATTTCGATATACTCCAATACCACTATCATGAAAAACATTGCTGTTGTTTTTATCCTTACATTGATTCTTTCAGCCTGCAAAACAAATAGCGTTTCAAACCAAACGGATGTCCGTGATCTTTCCTGGTTCCTTGAAAGGCTGATCAACACTGATCATATGCCGGAACTTGAGGATTCCCACACTGCCATGGCTTCCACCTGGGATACGACCGGTTCAAATAACGACGGATACTATTACAAAGGGTTAAAAGATACGGTTTATGTGATTCTTGATAAAGACGGCCCGGGATGCATTCACCGTATTTTTACAGGCCGTTCATACCTTGAAATCCAGGGAACCCGGTTACAGCTGTTTGTGGATGGATCATCCGAACCGGTCTTCGATGTGCCTGTGAGCGACCTGTTCGACCCGGCAAGAAGTCCATTCCCTTACCCTCTGGCCTCCAACAAAACGTATCCCGGTATTTTATTCCCCTTTCCCTATGAGAAACACATCAAAGTTCAGCTTTATAATCCGCTCGCTGAAAACTGGGGCAATTACTGGCAGGTTACCTATACCACCTATGCAGAAAA
Organism: Bacteroidales bacterium; assembly: GCA_035299085.1. Taxonomy (NCBI): domain Bacteria; kingdom Pseudomonadati; phylum Bacteroidota; class Bacteroidia; order Bacteroidales; species Bacteroidales bacterium. Next base: position 41,723 of record DATGXG010000025.1, read on the forward strand.
CACTCCGGTAAAAAGCATCCACTATCCTTTTACAGACGCGGAAAACAGGCTGATTAAAAAAGTATGCGATGCATGGCTTTATGCCGAACGCAATGCGCCGACACCTCCTGCAAACTGGACCATTGACCGGAAGCTGACTATTAAGGCCGGTTCTGAAGACAGCATCAACCTCGAAGGATGCGGAATCGTGAAGCAGTTCGTCATCAATGGCAGTCCCAATATCCCCGAATCATGGCGAAACACCCGGTTTATTGTGTATTGGGATGGAACCGGCCATAAAAGCATTGATGTCCCCCTCGGCTATTTCTTCGGAAATGCTGATTATGCCTCCCTGTTTCAGTATCATTCACTTGTAACCGGAATAACACCCGACGGAGCCTATTCCCTGTTTCCCATGCCTTTTGCAAACGGCGGCAAGATGGTATTCCGCAATGAAAACAAAACCGATGTCGAACTCACTATAAAGCTGGATATCGAAAAGAAAGATTCGCTTGCTTCCAATTTCGGCCGGTTTCATGCCACGTTCAGTGAAGTAAAGCCATACGGTAACGGCTATGACAGTCTGCCCCGGTTTGGCAAAAGTGTCAAACCTTTTTTCATTACACTGGATAAAAATTCGGGTCCCGGAAAATATGTCGGCACCCAGCTGCATGTGGCATGGCCTGTAAAGATTCAATGGTGGGGTGAGGGCGACTGGCTGATATGGACGGATGAAGAAGGATTTCCGCCTTCATACCACGGAACCGGAACGGAGGAGTATTTCAATTCGGGCTGGTGTTTCTTCGACAGGAAGGCTATTTCAGGATTTGTTAAAATGCAGCCCGGCAACGTGGACGTATATTCTTACCATTTCAACGATGCCTTCCAGTTTCAGCATCACATCCGCACATCGGTTGAAATATGGTGGTGGCAGCCGGAAATTATCAAAAGCATCTGGGGTGCCACGGCGTTCTGGTATGCCAATCCACCACAGGATGCAGGATCCATGCAGGGACTTGTTGGTCCGAGGCTTATCCATAAAGGAAATGTGAAGGGGGAAACGGGTGTGTGGGAAGACGAAGGAGTAAGGAGTAAGGAGTAAGGAATAGGATAGGGATTAAAAACCGAGCCCCCGGGGTTCGGATCCCGGGGGCTCACCATATAACGGAACAATGGGTGTTGGAGCATCAAACAGGATGCAACGGGTTGTTTTTATCGCTTTTGCAGATTTGCATCCCGGGGGTTAAGTTGGATAACTTAACGTTCCATATGCTTAATACCTTGAAAAGCCAAAAAGTAACCCTCGGGTAGAAAATATTTTTCAAATTATTTTGAAATATTAGCAGTTAAATTGGAACTCAATAAAATACAGAGAAATGTCAGATGAAAAAATTACACCGGCTATCGCCACAAAATGGTTGAATAAAAAGGAATGGGCAGGAGGACTTGAAATATCGGTTCATAAATCGGTGGATGCCCTTGAGTTTTATCATCAGTATGCCAGGAACAGGAAAGCGTGGGATAAGGCTTTTGCATGGCTGAAAGACACTGATCTGGAAACCATTGCTCCCGGAAAGTACAAAATAGATGGAGATAACGTTTATGCTTCAGTGGCTGAAGCGCCAACGAAAAATCCTGATGATGCCAAATGGGAAGCGCATAAAAAATATGCCGATATCCAGTATGTAATCTCCGGAGTGGAAGAAATGGGCATTGCACCTATTTCAAGAGCTGTAGCCATCGAACCGTTTAATGAATCAACCGACCTGGGATTCTATGAAATTCCGGAAGCCGACTGCAGGTATTACACGGCTGATTCGGAAGCCTTTTTTATTTTCTTTCCGCAGGATGCGCACAGGCCATGTATCCGTGTTAGCGGTTATGATGTGAATAAGAAGGTTGTAATTAAAGTATTGGTTTGAAAGCTTCGCTGTTTAAAGAAGAAGTTTGGTGTTTCCTGGCACTGGGCGTTTCGGAATTAGCGTTTAGACGAAGTCGGAGACTTCGCCTAGCATAGGGACTTCGCCTAGCATAGGTTTGAAGAAGAGTTTGAAAGAAGTTTAAGAATAGTTTTATTCAAACGATTTCATTTCAAACGATTTCATTTCAAATGATTTCATTTCAAATGATTTCCATTCAAACGATCTTGTTCAAACAATTTCAAACTACTGCTTTTCAAGCATCGGATTCAGATACTGGATCTTCTGTTTAAGCTCGAAATCATAGAGGGTGAGTATGCGTAAGCGGTAGTAAGATTCCCAGTAATTCTGGATGGAATAAATGTAATCGCGCTTGGCCGATTCTCTTTCAGAAAGGGCAATGTTCAGGTCGGTTATACTGATCTCACCGCTTTGAAACCGTTTCAGCGCAATCAGGTACCCGTTTTCAGCCACTTTATCTGCTTCCTTTGCGGTGGCCAGCTGATCTTTCAGTAAACTGAACTGCTCAACCTGCACAATAATACTGCGTTCGAAATCTTCCCTGTCTCTTTCCACGTCGTAAATGACAAGCTCACGCTGTGATTCGGCAAGCTTAACGGTTGAGGCCGATCTTCCCCAGTCGAGTATCGGAATGCTCATGGATAGCTTGAGCGACCTTCCTCCTTCGGGATTTTCATATATTCCCTGGTAATCATAGGCAACGTTGGAAACCCCTACACTTCCTGAAAGTGTTGCACTCAGTCCTGTGCTTCTTTTAGCTTTTACAAGCTGACTGTTGGCCTCAATAACCCGGCGCTGAAATAACGGCGTCTCCTTCCTGTTTTCCTTGGCTTCAAGCAGCGCTTTTTCAGGATCAATCTCGAACAACAACATATCCAGCGGAATTGTCAACTCTATTTTCTGGTTCTGGTCGAGATTTACGTAGGATTTCAGTTCAAAATCCGCGTTGTTCAGTTCCATGGTGGAGTTGCTGAGTGCCTTGCGGGCGTTCAGCACCGAAAGTTGGATCCGAGCATAGTCGTTTTCGGAAATCTTACCCAGCTGTTGTTTTGTTTGGGCAATCTTTAAATTGTCTTCGCTGTTTTTAAGATTGTTCGTGGCCAGGTTGAAATTGGTTTGTATGCGCAGGTATTTGAAAAACCGGCGGGTGGCTTCGAGGGATATTTCTTCAATCGACTGGTTAAATTGTTTCTGTGCTTCTTCATGAACCAGCGGTTCTGTTTTACGCTGCCATTTCATGTAATTGTAGGCGAAAATCGGCTGGTAAATGCCTATTTCATAAGGCGCTCCTGAAAATTTCACCTGGTGGTTGATAAAATCCTGGTTCCTGTACAAATCGGTACCGGCCCATATGTAAGTACCCGTCTGGGCTATGGCCTGGTTAAGCGACAACTGCATGTTGGCATTGATCTGTGATTGAAAAACGAAATCAATGCTACCGTCATCGAGCGTTACCGCATCAGGCCTGTGGAAATAATTGGGAAGATTGCCGCTGAGAACAAGTTGAGGCCTGAAGCTTGTCTTGAAATTTTTCCAGCGCCAGTAATAATTTACGTTTGTATTCTGTACATTCTTAACTGAAGCCGACTGGTTGACGGCCAGGTCAACTACATTCCGAAGGCTCAGTGTAATCCTTAAGGAGTCACTTTTCTGGCCTGAAGCAACTGAAACGGTCAGGAGAAGGGTAGTGAAAACACTGCAAAACCTGTTCATCTTTTACAGCTCGTTAAAATCAATTTCTTTTCTGTGCCTGAAGGGTGCTACATCAGATATGATGACGCGATCTCCGGGTTTAAGGCCTGAAAGGACCTCAATGTAATCGCTTCCTGTCAGACCCGTTTCAACGCGGGTTTTAATGGCCTTATTGCCCCTTACCACATAAACGTCCTGTTGCTTGTTTTTATTGAATGCCGGTCCTTTCTCAATCCGCAGCACGCTGTCTTTCTGATGGGTTACAATCATCAGGTCAACTTCCATGTTGGGTATCAGTTTTTTGAAATTGCTGTAATCGAGAAATACATCGAAATTTATTTTCTTATCGGTCAATACAGGTGATACGCTGCCAATTTTACCCTTCAGCCGGGCATTTTCAACAATGGCGAAAACTTCGCCCCCTGTTTTCAAGTCATCAACAAATTTATTATCAACGGAGCACCTGATTTTATAATTCGAAAGGTCGGACATTCTTACAAGCAACTTATCCTTCTCCACCTTTTCGCCTTCATTACCACTTATGCTTAACAGGATGCCGGTTGAAGAAGCTTTAATATTCATCTGTTGAAGCAGGTCAAGCTTTGTCTGCAAATCCTTACGCCGCATTTCGATCTGCAGCAGAAGCCCGTTTTCATCCGCTTCAAGCTGTTTCAAACGAATCGAATTCTTTTCCTGTGTTGTTTTCAGGTCTTTTTCTGCCAGCACCAGTTCCTGTTTGGTTTGCTCGAATAAGGCAGGCGAAATTCCTCCCACTTTCAACAGTTGCTCCTGGTCGGCTATCTCTGTTTTGAGCGAAGTGATCTTCAGGTTTTTCACTTCCACATTGTAATCCAGATCTACCCTTACGCTTCGGGCATTCAGCCTGTTCTTCTGCAGGTCGTTTTCCATAATCCCCAGCTGATCTTTCAGCGATTCGATCTCCTGCTGAATGTTTTTGGTATCCAGTGCCATGATCATATCTCCCTTTGAAACATGGCTGCCCGGAGCAAGGTAAATCTTCGAAATGATGCTTGCCGAAGGACTCAGCAACAATACCTCATTTTTCGGATTAACGATTCCTGAAGCAGGTACGGAAGTGAAGACAGGACCATAATCTACAATTGATGTTTTATATTGACCCGGAGAAATCGACGAAGGGATCAGAAACCGGTAAACGAGATAAAAAGCGAGAAAGATAAAAACAAGAAGAAGGACAATCAATGCTGATCTTTTTTTGCTCATGGTGATAAATTAAATACAGGCGGTTGTCAAACCGGATTAGATGGGCTCACAAAAATAACATTTCAGTCGATTTTTTCAAATAAAATGCCGGTGTTCTGAATCAGCCATCTATACCAAATCGCCTACTATTTTCTTTCCATGGAATTCCCGGGCGGGAATAATCCTGCTTAGTTCATTGATATTCTCAAAAGTAACTTTTCCGGCTACCACTACAGCAACCTTTTCACGGGCTATCTCCACGAGCTTTTTTAATGTGCCGGCTCCTTCGGCCGCCGTTTCAGCGCCTCCTGAGGTGAGCACTCTGGTGATCAGTCCTGAACAACATAATTTGGTAAATTCACTTTCAATATCAGCGGTTACATCAATGGCTTTATGAAAAGTTACCTGCATATCGCCGGCCTTTTTAAGTAATTCCGACAGGGTATTCAGATCCACTTCATTCTTTGAATTGAGAATTCCTATGGCTATGCCGTCGACACCGGCGTCACGGAAGGCTTCAATATCATAGGACATGTTTTCAATTTCCCTGGGACTATATACAAAATCGCCGCCCCTGGGTCTGATCATGGCTACAATGGGAATGCGCATGTATTTTTTACACATTTTTATTGTTCCTATCGACGGAGTTGTTCCGCCAACCGCAAGGTTTTCACATAATTCGATCCGTCCGGCCCCTGCTTTTTCTGCCCCGTATGCCTGGATGAATCCTTCAACACATGCTTCCTTTATTATCGAAATGGAATGGGATGTATTCATAGTACAGTTTCACAACAATTAAGCACTCCGAAATTAATCGATTTCACCCAATGTGGTAAGTTTACCAAAATATTCAAGGAAATCGGCTACAAGGAAATTGCTTCCCGTAATCATTACCAGGTCATCGCGACCGGCCTCCTGTTTCGCCTTTTCAAAGGCTTCTTTTACCGTGCTAAAACTTTTTCCTATTAGACCTGATTTTTCTGCAAGCTTCGCCAGATCTGTTTCATTCATAGTCCTGGGAACGGATAACCGGGTAAAATAATACTCGGCTCCAACGGGTAAATAATTCAGAATACCCAGAATATCCTTATCATTCACAAAGCCCAGCAACAGGTGGAGTTTTTTGTATGGTGTTTCTTTCACTTGCTGCATCACAACCCTGATGCCTTCGGTGTTGTGTGCCGTATCACAGATCACCAGGGGATTCGCCGAAATGATCTGCCATCTTCCGGACAGGCCTGTGTTTTTTACCACATTGCGGATACCCGCATATACATGTTCTTTTGAAACCGGAAGTTCCCTGCTGATCTGATCTATCGCCGTAAGCACGGTTACCGTGTTTTTCCGCTGGTAATGACCCATGAGCGCGGACTTGAGGTTTGGGTAAATTACATCACCATTGTGGTGTATATTGAATACCTGGTAGCCGTCGGTTGTACGCATACTGTAATCGATACCATAGGTCTGGTCGGCCACCACCATAGGCGCCTCAAGTCTTTCAGAAAAACCGCTGAATACCGGAATTGTCTCGGGCTGTGTTTCCCCGATCACAACCGGTGTGTGTTTCTTAATGATTCCTGCTTTTTCGGCTGCTATTTTCTCCAGCGTATCGCCAAGGATTTCAGTATGATCCTTTCCGATATTGGTAATTATTGAAACCAGGGGTTGTATGATGTTGGTGGCATCAAGTCTTCCCCCGAGTCCAACTTCAATTACAGCCACATCCACGTGATTCTGCAGAAAATATTCAAAAGCCATGAACACCGAAATCTCAAAAAAAGACGGATCGAACGTTTCAAAATACGACTTGTGGTTTGAAATAAATTCGGCAACAAAGTGTTTTGTGATCATTTTACCGTTCACCCGGATCCTTTCCCTGAAATCAACCAGGTGGGGCGATGTATATAATCCGACCCTCATCCCTGCTTCCTGCAGAATCGAAGCGAGCATATGAGAAACGGATCCCTTTCCGTTGGTGCCTGCAATATGAATGGTCCTGAACTTCCTGTGCGGATGACCGAAGTATTCATCGAGCATCAGCGTGTTATCCAATCCTGTCCGGTAAGCTAGCTTCCCGATACGCTGGTACATCGGAAGCTGGTTCATTATATAAGAAAGCGTGCTGTCGTAATTCATCAGGTCACCATTTTTCACTGTGTATCCGTGATTCATTGTACCGGCCGGGGTGAATTTTCTTTTCACCCGGATATCCGACCGATATGATTGAAAAACCTTTGATATGTGCCGGAAGTTCAAATATTTTCTGAATTGCTTCCATCCGTTGTTGCCTGGGGTAAATCCCCACCCACACGGCACCCAGTCCCATAGCATGTGCAGCCAGTAAAATATTCTGTGTGGCAGCCGAGCAATCCACAGGTCCATAGCCCGTATCGTGCTGCAAATTTTCGTCCCAGCATACCAGGATGGCGACAGATGCGTTTGATAACATAGATGCATTGGGGTGAACCTGTATAATGTTGTCAATCACCCCACGGTCGCGAAAAACAATAAAATGCCAGGGTTGTTTATTTACGGCTGAAGGTGCATACATCGCGCATTCCAGGAGCTTATTCACCTGGTCGTCCGTTACCGGTTCTGATGTGTATTTTCGGATACTGCGGCGTGTGAGAATGGCTTCCAGTGCATCCATATGTGAGTGTTGATAATTATTAATAAAGCAATACGGTGAAGTTGTGAAAAAAAGATAGTTTAAGGTCACAAATTTAAAAAAAAGATGCAGGATGGTGGATAGCAAAAGCTCGTCATTGCGAGCACCGGTTCATACAGTGCGAAGCAATCTGCCGGAACAGGCAGGGCGATGCAAAGACAATCTTATAGATGGTGGTTGTTGTCGAAGCTCTTCCTGTGCGGGCAGATTGCTTCGTCGCGTCACATCTTTCAATAATCAAAAATATTTCTGGCTCCTCGCAATGACGGTGCTAACAGACTAAAGACTAACAGACTACTATGGCTCTAAAAAAGAAAAAAGTTTTCGTTCTTGATACGAATGTGTTGTTGCATGATTACAAATGCATTTACAATTTCCAGGAAAACAATGTCATCATTCCCATTACGGTTCTTGAGGAACTCGATAAGTTCAAAAAGGGGAATGACATTATCAATTACCATGCAAGGGAGTTTACCCGTGAACTCGACAAGCTGTCGGGCGACAATCTTTTCAACGGCGGTGTTGCGCTGGGAAAGGGACTCGGAAAGCTGAGCATTGAAACCGGCAAGCCTTTTTCCACTGCCGTTCAGATGTCATTTCCTGAGAATACCCCCGATCACCGGATTTTAGCCATTGCCGAGCATGTATACAGGAATAATCCCGATAAGTGCGTGGTATTTATCAGCAAGGATATCAACCTGCGCATGAAAGCCAAATCAATAGGCATTATGGCGCAGGATTATGAGAATGACAAGGTCAGGAATATCGATGAGATTTACAGGAGTGTGAGCACAATGGACAACCTGGATGACCAGCTGATCATGAAAATGTATGAAAGCACTGAAGGGATCCCGGTTAATGATTTCAAACTTCCTGTTGTCCCCACGGCCAACCAGTATTTTATTTTTAAGGGCAACTCATCGAGCGCACTGGCTCACTTCAACCCGAAAACAGGACTGATGAACCGGGTTGTAAAGCAGAAAACGTATGGCATCGAGCCGCGCAACGCTGAACAGACGTTCGCCCTCGACGCGTTGCTTAATGAGGAAATACAGCTTGTCTCACTCACCGGTAAAGCCGGAACGGGCAAAACACTGCTTGCCCTGGCAGCGGCTTTGCAGCAACGCCAGGAATACACCCAGATCTTCCTTGCCAGGCCGATTGTCCCTCTTGCCAACCGTGATATCGGTTTTCTTCCGGGAGACATTAAAGAGAAAATTGGTCCTTACATGCTCCCGTTATTCGATAACCTGGATGTGATCAAAAACAAGTTTGCCCAGACCAGCAAGGAATTTCAGAAAATAGAGGAAATGCTGAAGACGGAGAAGCTGATTATTACACCATTGGCTTACATCAGGGGGAGAAGCCTTTCAAGGATCTTCTTCATCGTCGACGAAGCACAGAACCTTACCCCCCATGAGATAAAAACAATTATCACCCGCGCGGGAGAAGGAACAAAGATGGTTTTCACGGGTGATATCGAGCAGATCGATTCACCTTACCTGGATGAGAAATCGAACGGGCTCAGCTATCTTACAGATAAATTGCTGGGACAGGAATTATTTGCCCATGTGAACCTGGTTAAGGGTGAACGCAGTTACCTGGCCGAACTGGCAAGCCACCTGCTATAGCCCATTTTTTTGGAGCAAGTGTTAAAATGAATTACATTTGCAGACTTTAATACAGCGATTTATTAATGAAGCATTTGAAAGTGTTGCATGTTGTCAGGCATGCCAAGTCTTCCTGGGATTATGACGGAACAGCGGATATTGACCGGACGCTGAAATCGAAAGGCATACGGAGCGCATATGAGATCGCCAGGAAATTGAAGTTATCGAACCTTATACCCGAAAGAATCATTTCAAGTCCGGCCAACAGGGCTCTTCATACGGCTGTAATATTTGCCAGGGTTTTTGAATATCCCCTGACTGAGTTGAAAGTTAATGCCATGTTATACGAGTCTTCTGCTTCCAAAATCCAGGATATGATACGGTCTCTCGATGATGATTGCAGGTCGGTGATGATCTTCGGCCATAATCCCGATCTGACCGATCTGGTGAATGCTTTTGTCAAAACACCGTTGGAACTTCCCACTGCAGGAGCCGTATCGCTGAAATTCAATGTATCAGCCTGGGCTGAAATTGATCGTAACAAGCTGGAAAAATCAATAATAAATTTTCCCAGCAAAGATGAATAACGTGCGTATCTGAATTCTATCACTATGAAGAAAACCCCTATGCTGATCCATCGTGAAATCAGCTGGCTTTCATTCAACGAAAGGGTGTTGCAGGAAGCTCAGAGTCAGGATGTACCTTTGATTGAACGGATCAAATTCCTCGGTATATTTTCGAATAACCTCGATGAGTTTTTCAAAGTCCGTGTTGCCACTATCAAAAGGATGATCGATTATCAGCAGGGCAGCAAAAAGATTGAAGGCGAAAAACCCAAGAAGCTGATGAGCATGATCCAGAAGAAAGTGCTTCAGCTTCAGAACAAGTTTGAATATACTTTTCAGAATATTCTCACCGAGCTTGAGCGGAACGGCATCCTGATGATCAATGAACTTGAGCTTAACCCGCTTCAGGCAGAATTCGTAAGCCGCTACTTTGATGAAAATGTTTTCCCGGTTCTTTCGCCCATATTGCTCAGCAATGTGGAGAAATTCCCTTATCTGAAGGACAAATCGATATACCTTATTGTTCACCTGAGCAGCAGCGAGCCCGGAGTGAAATCGGATTACGCCCTTATTGAAATTCCCACGAATGTACTTCCCCGGTTTATCGTTCTTCCGAGTGAAAATGAAAAGAAATTCGTGATCCTGCTTGAAGATGTGATCCGGTATTCGCTTGATGATGTGTTTGCCCTGTTCCGGTTTGATCACTTCGAATCGTGGATCGTGAAACTTACCCGAGATGCCGAGCTGGATATGGACAATGATATTTCGAAGAGTTTCCTTGAAGTGATTTCAAAAGGCATCGACAGCCGCAAGACCGGTCAGCCGGTACGGTTTGTTTTTGATAACGCCATATCGCGTGATTTGCTTGAATACCTTGTAAAGCGGCTGAACCTGGATGAAGACAACAACCTCATTCCCGGCGGAAGGTATCACAATTTCAAGGATTTCATGAGATTTCCCAATATCGGTGGCCCTGAGCTGATGTATAAGAAGGATCATCCGCTTCAGCATCCGTTTATCAAAATGCACAAAAGCATCCTGGATGTGATGGCTGTTAAGGACTTTCTACTTCATGTTCCTTACCAGGATTTCAACATCTTTGTGAGGCTTTTGCAGGAAGCATCCATTGATCCAAGGGTTACCGAACTGCATATGACGGTTTACAGGGTATCAAAGAATTCGAAAGTCATTAACGCCCTGATTAACGCGGCGCGCAATGGTAAAAAAGTAACCGTTATAATCGAATTGCAGGCACGCTTTGACGAGGAGGCCAATATTTACTGGTCGCGCAAACTCGAGGAGGTAGGAGCCAAAGTAACATTCGGTTTCCCGGGATTGAAAATCCATGCCAAATTACTCAACATCACCCGTCGTGAGGGCCATAAGCATGTCAATTACGCCTGTATAAGCACGGGGAATTTCCATGAGGGAAATGCCCAGGTATATTCCGATCTTTTCCTGTTCACAGCCAATCCGAAAATCACTTCGGATGTGAAAAGGGTATTTGATTTCTTTGAAAATTCATATAAGAACTTTACCTATAAGCACCTTATCAAATCGCCGTTGCACCTGCGCCGCAAGATGTACCAGCTTATTGATAATGAAATAAAGAACGCCAGGGCAGGGAAAAAAGCCTATATTACTCTTAAGCTGAACAGCCTTGTGGATAATGAAATCATTTACAAACTGTATAAGGCTAACAACGCCGGTGTAAAAATCAGGCTTATCGTCAGGGGCACATGCTCGCTGACACCCGGAATTCCGGGACTCAGCGAAAACGTAGAGGCTATAAGCATCGTTGATAAATACCTTGAGCATTCACGGGTGTTAATATTCTGTAACGGGGGAAATGAATTGTATTACATCACTTCGGCGGACTGGATGACAAGGAACCTCGACAGACGCGTTGAAGTCGCCTGTCCTATATTTGACAAGGATGTGCAGCGTGAAATACGCGAAATTATTGAATTACAGCTCAAAGATAATGTCAAGGCCCGTGTCATCAATGCGGTTCAGGACAACCAGTATGTGAGCGTCAATGGTGATGAAAAAGTGAGGTCACAGGCTGAAACCTACAAGTATTACCAGCGGAAGCTGCAAAAGTTATAATGTAAACAAAACGAGATGGATTATAAAGCAATTTGTGAGGCAACCATTGAGATAGCGGTAGAAGCCGGGCAATATATTCAGGGCCGGCTGAACAGCATTCCGCTTAAGGAGGTTGAGGTTAAGGGAATGAATAATTTTGTGACTGATGTAGACAAATCAGCCGAAGCCCTGATCATTTCAAAGCTTAATCTTCTCGTTAAGGATGCCGGTTTTATTGCCGAGGAAGGAACGAATAAAACAAAGGGCGAACACTATAACTGGATCATCGATCCGCTTGACGGCACAACGAATTTCATTCACGGATCACCTCCGATAGCGGTAAGCATTGCACTTTCTGAAGACGGTGTACCTGTGATCGGCGTTGTATATGAAATTTTCATGCGGGAAACCTTTTATGCATGGAAAGGCAGCAAGGCCTACCTGAACGGAAGAGAAATCCATGTTTCAGATAATCATAAACTTAAGGATTCACTTATTGCTGTTGGTTTTCCTTATCATGATGAGAACCAGCTTAAGCGGTTTATGAATTCACTCGAATACTTTTTCACCCATACTCACGGTGTGAGAAGGCTGGGTTCGGCTGCAACCGACCTGGTATATGTGGCATGCGGACGATACGACGGATTTTTTGAATACAACCTTAGTCCCTGGGATGTGGCGGCCGGTGCGCTGATTGTTCAACAGGCGGGCGGAAAAGTAAGCGATTTCAAAGGAGGAGACAATTACGTTTTCGGAAGGCAGATTGTAGCCGGAAACGGCGGTAATCACGGCGAGTTCCTGGCTGATATTTCGCGGCTAATGAAGGAATAAAAATTTAATGGCATCAATTCTCTATTTTCCGCTGTTTGGCCTTGCATGGCTCATATCACTTATTCCTTTCAGGGTTTTATACCTGTTTTCCGATTTGCTTTACCTCATCATGTATTATATATTCCCTTACCGGAAAAAAGTGGTGTTTCATAATCTCAGGACGTCATTCCCTGAGAAGTCCGATGAAGAGATAACCCGCATAGCCAAGGCATTTTACAGGCATTTCAGCGATTTTTTGGTTGAGATCATAAAAGTGATCAGCCTTCCGCAAAAGAGACTCGACAAACGCGTGGTATGGAAAAACACAGAGCTTTTTGAGGAGCTTGCCGCAAAGAAAAAGAGCATAGCGCTTGTATCGCCTCATTATGGTAACTGGGAAATGCAAAATAATGTTCCGGACAAGATGCCACACCACCGTTGCATGATCATTTACCGGCCGCTTAAAAGCAAGCTTACAGGCCGCATATCAGCGTATACACGGGAAAAATTCGGAGCTATTATGATTCCGATGGAGAATATTTTCAGGGAAGCCATGAAAACAAAAGCCGAAGGAAAGTTATTCTCAATCTGGTTCCTTGCCGATCAGCGTCCTCCAAGAAACAGCCGATTCTGGACTATTTTTCTGAACCATGAAACTGCTTTTTTCGAAGGCGTTGAAAAAATGTCAAGAAAACTTGAACTGGCTGTTGTGTTTATGAATATAATCAAAACAGGAAGGGGCCGGTATGAAGTTCACCTTGAAAAATTATTTGATAATGCCGCTGCAACCGCTGAAAATGAGGTAACATTGACCTGTGTAAGCAAAATTGAAGAAATGATTAAAAAAGCACCCGAATACTGGCTTTGGTCGCATAAGCGATTCAAGCACAGCAGGCCCGAAGGAACAAATCTGGTAGCGAGATGACCAACCTGGCTGTAGTTATTTTAAACTGGAACGGGGAACATTATCTCAGGAAGTTTCTGCCTTCTGTAATCAGCAATTCTGATGTGGGCGAAACCGAAATCATTGTAGCTGATAATGGTTCCACGGATAACTCAATTTCCTGTCTGCGGAATGAATTTCCCGGGGTCAGAATTATTGAACTGAAAGAAAATTATGGTTTCGCTCGGGGTTACTGCAAAGCCCTTGAGCAAATATTCGCAAACTATTACCTGCTTTTAAACTCCGATGTGGAAGTTACTCCCGGATGGCTTGTTCCCTTGCTGGCCGCCATGGAAGAGGATCCGGGACGGGGTGCCTGTATGCCCAAAATATTATCCTACAGTCAGCCTGAATATTTTGAATATGCCGGCGCTTCGGGAGGATTCATCGACCGGCTCGGCTATCCTTTCTGCCGCGGCAGAATACTTAGTGTGCTTGAGAAAGATGAAGGTCAGTACAATGATACGCGGAACATCTTCTGGGCATCCGGTGCCTGTATGATGGTAAGGGCTTCGGCTTATGAAAAAGCCGGAGGTCTTGACGGCGAATTTTTTGCCCATATGGAAGAAATTGACCTCTGCTGGCGTTTGCACAGGACGGGCCATACCATTAGTGTTGTACCGGCATCCGTTGTATTTCATGTAGGAGGCGGAACCCTGCCGAATAACACGCCCAGGAAGCTTTATCTTAACTACAGAAACAACCTTTTCCTGCTGTTCAAAAACCTGCCCCTGGTTCAGCTTATTCCTGTAGTGCTGATCAGGATGGTGCTTGACGGAATGTCGGCACTTGTATACCTTTTACAGGGATCCGGTAAATTCTTTGCAGCTGTATTACGCGCCCATGGCGCCTTTTACCGTAGCATACCCCTTTTAATAACTATGAGGAGGAGGATGGGCGGGACAATGAAGACCAGGATGTTCAGGGAAATCTATCCCGGTAGTATCCTGTTTCATTTCTTTGTAAAAAGGAAAAGGAAGTTCGGTCAGTTGGACTGGTGATTGGCAAAAATGCCGTCAAGCGATGCTCTCACGACAAGCATCATCGAAAGGTCCATTATACCCGGTATGAAGTGCATGGAGAACTGAACCTTTCCTGATATATTCGATGTTGTCTTCTGATAAAAGAAATCCGTTCTTCCGTAGAAATCCGATTTATAAAATCCGTCGCCTGAAGTAATAACCTGGCTGTCGCCTGCATACAATGTGCCTTTAAATCCGAACCCCCTGTAATTTGCATCCAAAACGGCCAGGAAGCCTACCGGGAAACTGAAATCGTACACATCCCTTATCCGGTCGTACGAAGCCAGTATACCTGCACTTAATGAAAGGGTATCCAAAGGTAGTTTATTTGCCAGGCTGAGACCCGGCAAAATGGTTATTGCCCCGTTATCCCGTATGTGTTCTCCGGTGCCGTTGAGTGTATGGGCAAAATGGGTCATGACAAAATGATGCTGGTAAAGGAACAGGTTCTTTGCCAGGTAACCTGAAAAACCCAGCAGGAATGATTCATTCCTTGTATACGATTGCCTTCCGTTCCAATCGATCCACACGTTGTGTCTGAAACCGTTATTGCTGTTATATTCAAGCAAAATCCCCTCAACATTCGGCCTGTAATAGGGAATTGTATCACTCATCAGTGCATAAGGCATGGATAATTTATTTATTCTCGGGAACGCACCCAGCCATAAGTTCCAGTGCTCATTGCGGCCGTTGTAATAGGCTGTAAAATCGGGAGCAATCCATTCACCCTTGCTTCCGAATTCATACAGGTAATCCAGTCCCGTCATGATGCGGTTACCTGAGTTGAATGAGTACCCGATTTCCGCAGAGATGCGGGTTCCAAAAATGGTCTGATCGTTTACAAAATCGTTGAAATATTCCCTGTTATCGAAAAAACCAAAAAAGCCGGCCCTGTAAACAAATTGCTGCGACAGCAGGTTAAGAGGCACCAGGAGGGCAACCAGTAATAAAAGTTTCGGCATGAGTTTCATAGAATACAGGAAATGAACCGGATCAAAAGTACTAATAAATTTTTTTCTGCATAGAGGGTTACTTTTTGACTTCTCACGGTATTAAGTAATATCAAAACTAAACCTAGTCAGAAAGTACCCTTATGAAGAAAGCAATACCAGCAGATTTGTATAATTGGAATAATAAGAAGATTCTGATTGTTGAAGATGATTATGTGAACTACCTGTTTTTTCATGAAATGTTATCCGGTGCTTATGCGTGTCTGATTCGCGCTGTTTCGGTGCAGGAGGCATTTGATATTCTTTCATCCGGAACCCGGTTTAACCTGATGATCATTAACAGCTGCATTCCGGGTAATGAAGATTGTCATGCCATGAAAAAGGTAAAGCATCACTGGCCTGAACTGCCTGTGATTGCACTATCGGCGTGTGACGGCGAAGAAAACAAGAGTCGCTGCCAGCCGGCCGGTTGCGACATAATAATTAACCGGAATATCGATACATCGGACATGTGCTTACTTGTAAATGACATGTTTGACCAGGTAAGTTAAATTGTTAAAACTTATTGGCAGATCATCCGTAATAGAATTTGCTATTGTTTGTATTTTTGACATAACATAAGCAGAAACATGAAAATATGGGTGATAGGCAGTTCCAACACTGAAATGATTTTCAGGAGTTCCGTAATACCTGCCGGTGGAGAATCAGTAATGGGTAAATCTTTTGTTGCCTCACCCGGAGGCAGGGGATTTAACCAGTCGATTGCAGCGGCCCGCGCCGGTGGTAAAGTCGTGTTCATAAGCCGCATGGGGAATGACCTGTATGGTGAGAACATGATCCGTGAGTTGAGTGAGAACCATATTGATGTTTCATCCCTTATAAAAGATGAAAATCTTCCCTCCGGGATCTCTTCCCTTGTTGTTGACGATGAGGGTAAGAGTGCCATCACTATTATTCCCGGCGCCAATATGAACCTTTCAACCCGCGATATTCAACATTACCTTGATGTTCAACCGGGTGATTATGTTTTGCTGCAGCTTGACATTCCAATTGAAACCGTTAAATATGCTTCCTCACATGCCGGCATGAAAGGTGCAAAAATTATTCTGAATCCTTCTCCCGCGCTGCCGGTAAGCGATGAACTGCTGAAATCGATCGATATTCTGACTCCCGATACAGCGCAAGCTGTAGCGCTTACGGGGATAACGATTACAGATGAACGCACTGCCGAACTTGCAGGACGGATATTACTGGAACGCGGACTAAAAAGAGTAATTGTCACACTGGGCGCTGATGGTGCCATGGTAATCGATAATGGCGGGGCAGAGCATGTTCCGGGATTTGAAATCAAACCGCTTGACACCTCTGTATCCAGCGATGTGTTTAACGGTGCTCTTGCCGTTGCACTCAGTGAAGGAAAGAATTTCTATGAATCTGTGCTTTTTGCCAATGCTGCCTGCGCCGTATCATCCTCTCTCCCCGGTTCCGTGTCTTCCATTCCTCAACGGCCTGATATTTTGTTTGCGCTGAAGCAGGAGAAGAGGAAGCATTGAGGGTTTGAGGTTTCATATTGTTTCATGTTGTTTCAAAAGTTTTATGGCATGACTGAGCTTGTGGTTACTGAGCTTGCCGAAGTGTGGTTACTGAGCTTGCCGAAGTGTCGAAGTCATGCGTGATAAATAAATAAATCGGTCGCTGAGCTTGCCAAAGCGATTAACCATGTGCCAGGCGAAGTTTGCAACTTCGTTGGAAAGGAACGTCATTAGAATGTTAATTAACTATCAATACGTATAGACGAAGTCACAGACCATAGCCGTCAACTTAAGATTATTTTAACTAAATAGTTTCGTTGATTTAAACCACGGAGTGGTTTAATTTGAATAGCGCCGGCTGAAAGCCGGTGTAATCAGAGATGTCATAAATCCGTACTTATAACCACGTAGTGGTTGAATATGAATATAATGGTTGAATACCGTTGTAATAAATAAGTTTCTTTATGTTCAAATTCAACCGCTAACGCGGCTGTGAAACCATGAATGCCAATAACACCGGCTTTCAGCCGGCGCTACTCACATTAATCCGCTAACGCGGATTTTAGCTTAAGTTGACGGCTATGGTCACAGACTTCGCCTAGCACAACCTAATAGCCTAACAGCCTAATAGCTTAACAGCCTAATAGCCTAACAGCCTAACAAACTACAGCCTAAAGAGTGAAATTTATCATAGTGCTGTTCATAGGAATTTTCCACCTTTAATCATTATTATATAATCATTTATCATGGAAGTCAATAAAGTAATTCAGGATCTGGAAAGAAGGAATCCTGGTGAAACGGAATACCTGCAGGCAGTGCGGGAAGTTTTGGATTCAATTTCTGAAGTATATAACCGAAATCCGCAGTTTGAAAAAGCCGGAATTATTGAACGTCTGGTGGAACCTGACCGGGTACTTACTTTTAAGGTTCCCTGGGTGGATGATGAAGGCAATGTGCAGGTAAACCGCGGATTCCGTGTGCAATTTAACAATGCACTCGGTCCTTACAAAGGAGGACTGCGTTTTCACCCGAGTGTTAACCTGAGCATACTTAAATTCCTCGGATTTGAGCAAATATTTAAGAACAGTCTCACCACATTGCCTATAGGCGGAGGCAAAGGCGGATCCGACTTCCAGCCCAAAGGCAAGTCAAACGCTGAAATTATGCGCTTCTGCCAGGCATTTATGCTTGAGCTCTGGAAAGTCATTGGTCCCGAAACCGACGTTCCGGCCGGCGATATCGGAGTTGGCGGTCGCGAGATCGGCTTCTTATACGGTATGTATAAAAAGCTTACCAACACGTATACCGGTGTTCTTACAGGCAAAGGTGTGAACTGGGGCGGAAGTCTTATCAGACCTGAAGCTACAGGTTTCGGCGCTGTATATTTTGTGCAGGAAATGATGCGTACCCGCAATCTCACTCTAACAGGAAAACGGGTTGCTGTTTCCGGTTTCGGAAACGTGGCATGGGGAGCCGTTCGCAAACTCAACGACCTGGGGGCAAAAGTGGTTACCCTTTCCGGTCCCGATGGCTACGTCTATGATGAAGAAGGTGTTTCAGGAGAAAAGATTAATTATATGCTTGATCTCAGGGCTTCAAACGAAGATATCATTGAGCCCTATGCATTGAAATTCAAAAGCGCCGTGTTTGTTAAGGACAGGCATCCATGGGAAGTTAAATGCGATGTGGCCATTCCGTGTGCCACCCAGAATGAATTAAACGAGCAGGATGCGATAAACCTTATCAATAACGGTTGCATATGCGTTTGTGAAGCTGCCAACATGCCCTGTGTTCCCAAGGCAATTGAAATCATCCAGAACAAAGGATTGCTCTTTGCTCCGGGTAAGGCTGCCAATGCAGGCGGGGTGGGGGTGTCCGGACTTGAAATGACACAAAATGCCATGAAGCTTCGCTGGCCGGCTGAAGAGGTGGATAAACGCCTCCATGAAATCATGTTTGCCATACACGAGTCATGCGTTACAAACGGTACCCGCCTGGATGGTTATGTCGACTATGTGAAAGGCGCCAACGTGGCAGGATTCCTGAAAGTGGCCAACGCTATGCTGGACCAGGGAATTGTGTAAGGTGACTGGTGACTGGTGATTGGTGACTGGTGAATTAGAAAATTTTGGTGTAATGAATTGTTGATGTGTGGTAAAATTGTATCTGATTTGTTACTAAATTAGATATGCGTAGAGACGCACAGCCGTGCGTCTCTACATGATCAAACCACTAATCACCTGTCACCATGAAAAGACGAACATTTATTGAAAATGCGGCTTTGGGCAGTATGGCCCTTGGTTTTTCTTCTTTTTCACACGACAAAAGCATTACACCCCTGGATCAGCCCATACCTAAAAGAGTTCTGGGAAAGACCGGCGAGCAATTATCCGTCATCGGTTTCGGGGGTATCATGCTGAATGGAAATTCGCAGGAATTTGCCAACGAACAGGTTTCAAAAGCTTTTAACGCCGGAGTCAATTATTTTGATGTGGCACCCTCTTACGGGAATGCCATTTCAAAGCTTGGTCCTGCGCTGAAACCTTACAGAAAGGATTGTTTTCTCGCCTGTAAAACAACGGAAAGAACGGCTGAAGGGGCCCTTAAAGAGCTTAATGAATCACTGGAAGGCATGCAGACTGATCATTTCGACCTGTACCAGCTTCATGCACTGAGTTCTACTGATGAAGTTGAAAAAGTATTTGCTCCGGGCGGTGCCATGGAGGTTTTTCTTAATGCACGACAACAGGGGAAAGTCAGGTTCCTCGGTTTCTCAGCTCATTCTGAAGATGCCGCTCTCCTGGCCATGAAGAAATTCAATTTCGATACTATCCTTTTCCCTATCAATTTTAACTGCTGGCATCATGGCAATTTTGGTCCGCGTGCCTTTGCCGAAGCCCGTTCAAAAGGCATGGGAATTCTTGCCCTGAAAGCCATGGCTATGAGTTTACTGAAAACCGGTGAGGCAAAGCTATATAAGAATGTATGGTACCGGCCTATGCAGGACAATGAAATGGCAAGTCTCGCCCTGCGTTATACCTTGTCAAAAGAAATCACCGCGGCGATTCCCCCGGGCGACTCCGAATTTTTCTGGGAGGCCATGGAGACGGCTAAAAATTTCAAATCCATAACTCAGGAAGAAACCGACAGGCTGTTAGCCTTTGTCGGTGATAATACTCCGGTGTTCAGCAATAAGGCCTGATCACCCCTGGTGCAGTTTCTCCGGATTCATCATTTCTTCCGAAGTAAAATGTGTCAGCTGAGTAATTTTCGCGGATGCCCTGAATGCCGGCGGCAGAATAAACCGTGCATCCTCTTTGGTGGGAACGTCAATCATGATCCATGCTTTATGCTCACCATCCTTGCAGCCCCAATCGGCATGGGTTAGAAAATGGGAACCGGTATGCAGAAATATGGAGATTGCCTGTTCACAGGCCTTTTTATCTGCGCCGTGCGGAACTTCGATCAGAAACTTTGCCATAACAATATCTCCTATTTTTTAATGTCAGGGTGACATTGGGTTAAAACAATTGGCAGCAAAAAAAGTAAAGACCGGAGATCGTTTTATTTAACCAACGCTGTCAGGTCCTGGCGGACGCTGACAGGTTGGAGGGGTTATTGTTATTTTTCGTTCTCGAGTTCCTGCAGTTTGGTATTCAAATCCTGGTGTTCTTCGGTAGCTGATTTTTCAGCGGGTTCCACTGTGGTACTGTTTTCCTGTTCCACAGCTTCAGGGGCTTCGGGAGATTCGGGAGTCTCCGCTTCAATTTCGGGAACATCGGCATCCACATCGATGTTTATATCAGGAATTTCAGGAATTTCAGGCACTTCAACATTAATGTCAGAATCAACGTCAGGTATCGGTGGAACCGGAACACTGAAGTTCAGATTCATGTGCTTGCCCATATTACCTTCCTTTTGCATCTGTTCCTGGAATTTCTTCATTTCTTCCTTGAATTCTTCCTGGCCTTTTTTCATCTGTTCCTTCCATTCATCCTGGTGCTGTTCCCAATATTCCTTCTGGGCATTCATGGCTTCTTTTTGCAATCGCATGGCATCTTTCATGAAAAATTCCATTTCTTCAGGATTTTTCTGCCAGTTTTTTTGTGATTCATCAATGATTCTTTTCATTTCTTCCTTATCGAACTTAAACTCCTCCGGGTTGAAATGCAGCCTGGCCAGCTCATCAAAAGGCTTATTTTCCATGTTCAGAAGTGGAGGATTGGGAGGCAAAGGAGGATTGCCGAGGTTCATATGAGCCATAGCCAGTTCGCGCTGGGCTTCCTTTAATTGTTCATTAGCTTCAGCAAGTTGTTTTTGCGAAGCTTCGAGCTCAGCCTTCATATTTTTCATTTCTTCGGCATACTGCTTCATTTCCCCGGGGGTGAGCGATTTGCCGTTGACCGTCATATGCGTGATGGAGTCATCTGTAAACACGATCTTCATTCTTTTACGGGTGCCTTTTTTATCAGCCGTATAGGTGTTTATCGTATTGGATTTCTTTGACCTGATAGTATCCTGCACAGGTGTATTTTTCAGCACGGTTTCATGGTTTGATTTCACCTGGTGCTGATTATCGATTATAAACGCCATGGATGAGATACCGACCACGGTGATAAAGAATGCCACCACAGCCATTCTGAAGCCGGCTGAGTGCTTTATTTCGGGATTAACCAGACGTTTTATCCGGTTCAGTAATTGTTTCGATCTGCTTCCGGAAAAACCGTTTGCCGGAGCATGCTGTAAATTCATTTCCTGGATCATGGCAAGAGCTTTTATATAGTTAATGGGACTGTTATTTGAGTGAATGACGTAATCATCGCAGCAGTTTTCGCGTTCCCTGTCGATTTGTGAAACGAGGTACCAGGTGAGAGGATGGAAGAATAATACCTGTCGCGCAATCGCCTGCAGGATAATCATAATATGGTCAAACCTGCGGATATGGGCCAGTTCGTGCGCCAAAACGGCTTCTATCTGTGAAGTGCTCAAACCGCTGATCGCAGCAAGCGGAAGAATAACCATGGGTTTGAATACACCTGTTACAAGAGGACTGATCATCCGGTGAGTAACACGGAGATTTACTTCGAAAGGAAGGTTCATGCGGGAGTGCAAATCGTCGAACAATTCCTGCATGGCAAGGTCCGGTTCAGATAAGCTCCTCATCAGCGAAAGACGATACAGGATTGTGCCGCCTGTCAGTCGCACAGTCATAACAAGGAATCCCACTAGCCAGCCTATAGCGAGGGCAGGGTAGTAGGGATCGAGATAGCCGAGTAATCTGCCGGTAAGGCTCACCGGAGTAACCGGCCAGTCTTTTGCCGTAAGTTTATACGGTTGAGCCTGCTGAAGGAAGGCATACCATTTTGAAATCACATGATTGTTCTTATAAACCACGACGAACGTAATCACAAAACAAACCATCATGAGCATAAGGCCGGAGAAAAGAACGATATACCTTAAACGGGCATTTGACTTTTTCACTATGGCAAGCAACGTCAGGATGACTGCTGTGAGAACAGCACCCTGCCATACCGAATGGACGAGGGTCATGCCAAGCGACCTGAATATATCTTGACTGAATTGCATAGATTTAGATTTTAAATATCAACCTGTCAGGATTTCTTTTGTTCTTTTTCGAGTTTATCAATTAACTTTTTAATTTCCTGAAGTTCATCGGCAGAGGCTTTGTAATTACCCAGTGCCTGCAGAACCAGTTTGGCAGCCGATCCGCCGAATGCCGCATCAACCATGCGGTCGATCAGTGCATTCCTTGTGTCGGTGGCTCTAATAATAGCAGAGTAAACATGCGTGCGCCCGTTGAGCGTACGGCTTAAAAGGCCTTTATCGGCCATTAGCTGCATCATTTTAAGAGTAGTTGTATACCCAACGTTTTTGCCCTTTTTCTCGAGTTTTTCGTTCACTTCCCTTACTGTTGCAGTTCCGGCTTCCCAGAGAATCTCCAGGATTTCAAGTTCAGATTGTGTGGGTCGGTAATTCATCTTTGTTTTTTGTTTGAGGTTTGATGCTGGACATCATCCATCAAAAAATAGTATCATCTACGAAATCTTTCGTAAAGATATACGAAAAAATTCGTAGATGCATAAAAATTTTGCAAAAAAATGTTAAATAAAGAGAAAGTCCGGGCAGGTTTATCTGATTACAATTGGCCTTGCACTTATCCGGTCACCTGTATTCAGCTTAATAAAATAAAGTCCTGGATTCAGCTTTTCATGGTTCATTCCCTTGCCATCCCATTCTGCCCCATAATTGCCGGGAAGCGCTTTATCACTCACCAGGGTGATCACTTTCTGTCCCAAAATATTATACACTGAAAGATCAATCGTGGCTTTAGATAACAGGGAATACGGAATATGAAAGTCGCTTGCAGACGGATTCGGATAGGGATTTCCAAGCACTGCAATCGTTATTTCCTTTGTTGATGTTTCTGAAGTAATTATTGATTCCATTGTTTCCTGAAGCGGTCTGCTCCAGACTCCTTCATAAGTCCCAATTATAATCGTGTCGTGAGCCATTACAATTGACATAACCGGCCTGGATGGTAACCCGTTGCTAACATCATACCAGGTTTTTCCTGAATCAGCAGAAAAGAAAATACCTTCACCGGTTCCGGCCCAAAAATTTTTCCCGGTAAAGAGCATTGTTGTTATGTATTTGCCTTTCAAATCTGTTGTAATTTCTTCCCATGCAATACCATTATTGTCAGTCAAATATAGTGATCCATCACTGCCTGAAGCATAAACCCCGGTGTCATTAAAAACAATTCCGGATATATTCAAAAATGAACTATTCAGCCCATTATTCACGCAACTCCAGCTTTCACCGTAATCATCAGAAAAAAACACTCCTTGTTCCGTTCCGGCGAATAACCGGTTTTCGTCCACAGCAATCGAATTGATAAATATGGAGGGAAGGCCGTTATCTTTTAACATCCAGTTTTGGCCACTGTCCGTTGATAAATATACACCCGTTGATGTGCCGCAAAATGTATAATTTCCATATGAAGCAAGGCAGGTTGTGATACCATTTGTCATTCCGTTATTTGACCAATTCCAGCTGTTCCCATAATCATTTGACTTATAGACACCCCACCCGTTTGCAGAAGCAAGAATATTATTCCCGGTTGTTGTCAATGCATTTATTCCGGTTACCGGCACATTGTTATTGCTTTCACTCCAGCTTATCGAATTAATATCGGATTTAAAAATTCCCCCGGCACCGGTTGCAATAAAAACTTTGTTTTTGAAAATTTCTATATCATATACTATATTACCGGGAAGGCCTTCATTAACACCGATCCATCCTGAACCATTGTCTTTAAATACACCTCTGGATGTAGAAACATAAATTTCATTCTTATTTAAACACAGGTCATAAATGAAGCCTATATTCGAACAGTCGATACTTGTCCATGTTTCGCCCCCGTTATTGCTAAATTGAATGTTATTGTTTGCAGCGCAATATATTTTCTCCTTATACACCCGTATTTTATTACAAACCGATAAAAAATTGTTATTCAACGGAACCCAGGTAGCACCATCATTATGACTGATAAATAATTTTTCGTCCCCGTATGTTCCGGCTAAAATATCATTGTTAAGCATGGCTAATGATTTCACGCTGCTGTTCTGCAAACCATCGCTCTTTTTCACCCAAGTGTTCCCTTCATTTTCAGAATAGAATACACCGTTGTTGGTGCCAATGAACAGGTGATTGTCTTTAACAACAATTGAGTTCACAATTAAATCCTGCCCTTCAAGCCCGTTGTTTTTGGCTAACCAGTTTACACCGTTATCATTTGAAATGAACACTCCACCTCCATATGTACCCGTATATATGTTTTGCCCTTTAAAAGCCAGACACATTGCATGAAGACCTTCTCCGGAAATCCCGTTTCCTGTTTGCCATGTCTGTCCATTATCATCGGAGTAAAAAACTCCATTTGTATTTGAGCCCAACAATAACCTGTTTCCATTTAGTTCCATACAATTGGGACTGGACCATATACCAGAAGTAAAAACCCAGTTCATTCCATTGTTAACCCTATGATAGATTTTTTGGAACCAGGTTCCACAATATATGCTGTTCGAAACAGTGTCAACTGCAATGGCTGATACATCTGTTCCATACAATCCATCGCTGGCGTTTTTCCATTGACTGTAAGCGGGAAAAATTACCAGGGCAATAAGGATAATGCATAGAATTTTTTTCATGGGATTGGATTTAGAGGGATTTAAATGACGCCGACTTTCCTTAATAGGCTCTAAAATACCAATCCGGATTGAAACGACATAATACCTGTCACTTAATCCAACAAAAGGTGTCGTAATACCAACAAAAACCCTGTTTCAACTAATAAAGATTAAATAACCAACAGCTCTGTTTAAAACCGGTAATTGAGTTATTTAACCTGTATCTGCAACTCCGTATCCTGTAAACCTTCGGAAGTTGCTTTAATTGAAATGTTCCCTTCCTTTGCAAACGGCCTCACAATCAAAAGCGCTTTCCCATGGAAGGTGCTGATGGTGGTTTTACCCACGCTTTTCATATCCCATGGACATGCATTGCCGCTGCCAGCCATTTCACCGTCGCCTGAGACTGTTATTTTTACCTGTTTTGTGGCATCGGTTACAACCTGACCGAATTCGTCGATTATCTCAATCTTCACGTAAGCCAGGTCATTCCTGTCGGCTTTGATATCGGTCCTGTCTGCAGTGAGTTTTATGGCTTCCGGTGTTCCCGTTGTTTTGAATATCTTCTGTGCTATTTCACTTCCCTTGCTAAATGCTATTGCTTTCAGTTCACCAGGTTCATAAGGAACAGTAAAGGTTGCTGTCAGCTTTGTTTCCGGCGAAACTTTCTGTGTCCCCATCTCCCTGCCATTCAGCATGAGCTTTACTTCATCACCGGTTGTATAAACCGATACCTGCAGGGGTTTATCTTCATTGCCATTCCAGTTCCAGTGCGGATATTCATCGGGCCACCCCCAATAGCTGACCACTTCGGTCTTACCTTCCGGAACCGGTGCATGAACATTCATTTCAAGTTTGCTGTTGCCCCAGAGGACATCTTTGTAAAGCATCTGCGGCTTCTTGTCGCCCAGCACATCAATGTCGCCGCACCATGCGTTAAACCAGGGCCATGTCATGGCAAACTGGTCTTTCTGGTCTTTTGTCATATACTGTGTATGACCGATTCCAGTTTCACCCAGGTAATCCATGCCCGTCCATACAAAATCGCCGATCACATAAGGATGTTTCTCTACCATGGTCCAGTTTCCGTATGCATCCTTCGGAACCGACTCCGTTCCCATCATGATCCGCTCCGGGTATTTTTCATGATCGGATTCATACCGCTGAAACTGGTAATTATATCCACCCACAGTAAGCACTTCAAACGCAGGTGCCGTGGCTTCCCATTTCATGCCCGGATGATCCCAGAATTCACAAATGGCATTCGTGAAACCGCGTGTATCATCAAGTGTCTTTATGTACGAAACAAGTTCTTTGGCAGTTTGTACACCGCTTGTATCCGCTCTTTCTGGAATTTCGTTCCCGATGCTCCATAGTATTACCGAAGGATGATTCCTGTCGCGCAGGATCATTGCCTCCACGTCCTTCTTCCACCAATCATTGAAGAACCTGCTGTAATCCATCGCGTTCTTGGGTTTCTGCCACATGTCGAACGTTTCATCAATAACCAGCATACCAATCCGGTCACAGGCATCCAGGAAGGCTTCGGAAGGCGGATTGTGGCTTGTACGTATGGCATTAAAACCATTCGATTTCATTAATTGTACTCTCCGCTCTTCTGCACGGTCAAAAGCAGCCGATCCCAGAAGCCCGTTGTCATGATGCATACAGCCGCCCTTTAATTCCACAGGCTTTCCGTTCAGCAGGAAGCCTTTTTCTGCCGATATTTCAACGGTCCGTATTCCAAAAGGCTGGTAAACCTGATCAATTGTTTTGCCTTCCTTTTCAAGGGTGATTTCAGCTTTATACAGTATGGGCGATTCAGTCGACCATAACAGCGGATCTTTGATAACGATCTGTTGCCCTATGATTGTCTTTTCCCCGGTTTGCAGGGCTGCCTCTGCTTCCCCTGTGGCCACAACAGAATCACCCGGAGCCAGGATATTTATCTTTATCTTTCCGTTTATGGCTTCAGCCGAACTATTTTCCACGGTAATCTTCAGCATCTCTTTTGCCTCAGCGGCAGAACATTCAGCAGTAACAGCCTGTACCCCCCACATGGAAACATGCACCGGATCGGTGACTGAAAGCGTTACATTCCTGTAGATACCGGATCCCGAATACCACCGGCTGTTTCGCCCTGTATTGCTTACTTTTACCGTAATCACATTGTCAATGCCCGCTTTATTCAGGAAAGACGTAACATCGAAATAGAAGGGAGTATACCCGTAAACATGATTGCCGGCATGTTTGCCGTTTACCCATACTTCCGTTTCCATATACACTCCGTCGAATTTTACTGTTACCGTTTTGCCTTCATCCGCTTTTCCCAGCTTAAAATGTTTGCGGTACCAGGCCGTTCCGCCTATCGCATAACCGGTCGATGTATTTCCAGGGCTGGTCTTCAAAAATGGTCCGATCTGGCTGCTGTCATTTTCATTGCCTGAAAGGGCCATCATACTCCAGTCGTGAGGCAAATCAACGCCTGACCATTTTGAATCATCAAATTCTGGAACTTCAGGTGATACAGTTCCGGCGGGGAGGCTGTCCCTTGTAAATTTCCATCCGGCATTGAAATTCCTGTCTCTTGTTGCCGGTTCAAACTTTTTAACACATGATGCAGTGAGAAGAAAAATTACCGAAAGGCAAACAAGAGATTTGAAAAGTGCTTTCATCGTGTGATTTATTTAATGGAATAATAGCCGATCAGCAGGTCACAGCCTTTAAACCGGTCTTTGAAATATACAAAAATATCATAGTCGTTTTCCGTTTCATAATAAGAACCTTCAACCGCAGTGTCGTCTGTTTTGCCGGTTTCAGGGTTCTTCATGAAATAGCAGTAATCATAAAGTCCCTGCTTCATTAACAAGGTTACTTTATACAGGCCATCCGTTTCATCCAGTTTCATCCGGTTTTGCTCAGAATACTTCCAGTCGCAGAATTCACCTGTTACATAGATGTTTTCATTACTGTACATATACATTAGCCTGAAGGCAAAGTGTACATACACATAATCCGCCTCAGTATGCCGGTTTTGAGATTTTTCCTTATTGATGAAATAATTGCCGTTCAGGTCCCTGTTGCTGAAATAAGGTTTTGAGGCTCTTTCTTCATCAGTCTTTAAAACGACATGGTAGTAAGGATTTTGAAAATTGATGGCTGAGATTTGCTGCGATTCATACTTCATGCTTTTCAGGTCAAGGCTTCTGAATTCATTTCCTCCCGGAAAAATACCCATGTCGGCTCCGTTATACTGAATATTGCCGGGCGACTGGCTAAAAGCTTTTGTCAGCACCAGGCAATTGTCAAAGCGGTTGTTCTGCATGATTACCGTTGTAAGATCACTTGCTGCATCATGAATTTCACCCGGATTGTATTGTACGCTCACCTGGAGTTGCTGCCCTGTATCGTAAAATTTCCCGTTGGGCGGCCGTTTTAGTGATGCGGAAACAGTTGACTTAGATTCTGTAACAAAAAACCTGCGTGACAGGATGATCTTTTCAGGATCATCATTTTCAAAAATAACAATAACATAGTTCCCGCTGAGTTGCGGCATGCATTCCTCTGCGGGAAAAACAAGTTTATAATGAATGAATTCACGGGTTGTGTTAAATGACTGATCCTTATTCTCAATGCTTCCCAGGCCATATCCCGACACATATTCCTGTTGCTCCATATCGCTTTCAGTCCAATCCGCATCACAATGTTTCAGTGTATAGCCGAATTGCCTGGGACTACCTGTTAAATCATCAAAGTGAAGTTCAAGCTTATTATCTGTTCCGAGTTCAATGACCGGCAGTGAAAACTCCTGTTTTGGGTTAAAAAGTATAATAGTGCTGATATTCCGATCGAAGGACTGATTTTTAAGTGTATCCTGTAAAAATTTTTCATTAACAGGTAAACCAAAAATGCAGTTTTGTGTTATTCCACTAACAAATAAAGAACCTAAAATCAGAGCCAACTTACCCATATGATTTCATCATTTCTTAGAACATTAAAAATACTAAAACAATCAAGCACTTTTTAAAAAATCTTATTTTAGTGTCCGAATAAATTTCACCATTTAATGCCTCAACATTTCAAAATCAAAAAAGGGTTAAACATTAATCTTGCAGGAAAAGCGGAAAAAGTTATTGGAACAACTAATACATCCGGGCTTTATGCATTAAAGCCGGGTGATTTTCACGGACTTATTCCCAAACTGGAAGTAAAGGAAGGCGACAGTGTAAAAGCAGGTTCGGTATTGTTTACCGACAAAAGTCAGCCTGAAATATGTTTTACCTCCCCGGTTAGCGGCACAATTGCCGCTGTTAACAGGGGTGAACGCAGGGTCATTCTCGAAGTGATTATCCGTCCTGACAACCGTAATGAGTATGAAACTTTTAAAACAGGAAGCCCGCTTAGCTTATCCCGTGAGGAAGTAAAAAATCTCATACTCCGAAGCGGGTTGTGGCCGGCTATAAAGCAGCGTCCCTACAATATAATTGCTGATCCTGCTGTCACTCCTAAAAGTATTTTTGTGCCGGTTTTTGATTCAGCGCCATTGGCACCGGATTATGATTTTATTATCCAGGGGTCAGAATCTGATTTTCAGACCGGTATTGATGCATTGTCAAGGCTTACTGCAGGCAGGGTTCATGTAAACATTCATGCGTTTACAGTTTCACCGGCTTTCAAACAGGTCAGGAATGCGCAGGTGAATACCTTTGAAGGCCCGCATCCTGCCGGAAACTCCAGTATACACATCCAGTTCGTTGATCCCCTGAGCAAGGGCGAACAGGTATGGATAGTTTATCCCCAGGATGTAGTGGCTTTGGGAAGGCTTTTTACCAAAGGCTTTTATGATGCTTCAAAGATAGTGGCGTTATGCGGATCGGAAGTTGAAAACCCCCGTTATTACAGGATTATTTCCGGTGCTTCAGTGAAAAGTATTACAAACGGCAATGTAAAGGAATCAGTTCACCGGTATATCAGCGGAAATCCTCTTACGGGTACACAAGTTACAAGTGAAAGTTATATAGGCTATTACGATTCACAGATCAGTGTTATTCCCGAAGGTAATTATTCCGAATTTTTAGGCTGGGCACTACCCGGATTTGAAAAATACAGTTTTTACAGGTTATTCTGGTCATGGATTAATCCCCGGAAGAAATATGAACTGGATACCAATATACATGGCGGACACCGTGCATTTGTTCTGACCGGAATGTACGAAAAGGTTTTCCCTCTCCCGATTTATCCCATGCAGCTCCTGAAATCGATCATCGCCGAGGATGTTGAGCAGATGGAGCGGCTGGGTATCTATGAAATTGCTGAAGAAGACTTTGCCTTATGCGAGTTTATCGATGCTTCAAAAACTGAAATGCAGGCGCTTGTCCGCAAAGGACTTGACCTGATGAAAAAAGAAATGAGCTAACGAAAAATACCCGATTTCATGAATTCTTTACGAAAATATCTCGATAACATTAAGCCAAATTTTGAGAAAGGAGGACGGTTTGAAAAATTCCGGTCGACTTTTGATGCATTTGAGACCTTTTTGTTTGTGCCTGATAAGGTAACCCGGTCGGGTTCGCACATTCGCGACAGCATTGATATGAAGAGGACTATGACAATAGTGATCATTGCACTCATTCCTTCTCTCCTGTTCGGTATGTATAACGTTGGTTTTCAGCATTCACTTGCCACCGGAAATACATCATCATTCTGGCAGTTGTTTGGTTTCGGCTTTCTGAAAGTGTTCCCCATTGTTGTGGTTTCTTATGTAGTGGGACTTTCAATTGAGTTTATTTTTGCCCAGGTAAGGGGCCATGAAGTAAATGAAGGCTTTCTTGTTACCGGTATGCTGATTCCGCTTGTAATGCCTGTGGATGTGCCTTTATGGACAGTGGCTATTTCAACTGCCTTTGCCGTGATCATAGGCAAGGAAGTTTTTGGCGGTACCGGCATGAATATCCTGAATCCGGCTTTAACGGCACGCGCTTTCCTGTTTTTCGCTTACCCGGCCGATATGACCGGCGATAAAGTTTGGGTTGCAGGACTTAAAGCAGGCAAAAATATGGTGGATGGATTTTCGGGTGCAACGCCGCTTGGCAACCTTGCCCAGAACATTCACAAATTACCTGACCATATGGATGCGTTCATTGGATTTATACCCGGATCAATCGGCGAAACTTCCAAGCTTGCTATTCTTATTGGTGCGGCCATCCTGCTCTATTCAGGTATTGGAAGCTGGAAAATCATGATTTCTACGCTTGTGGGCGGTCTGGTAATGGGCTTGATATTTAACACATTTGCCGTAAACGATTATATGAGGCTGCCCTTTTATGAGCATCTTCTTTACGGCGGCTTTATGTTTGGCCTTGTTTTTATGGCAACAGATCCGGTTACTGCTGCTCAAACCGAAAGGGGAAAGTGGATATACGGCTTCCTTACCGGCATGCTGGCTATAATAATCCGTGTTTTCAATCCCGCTTATCCTGAAGGTGTGATGCTGGCCATCCTGCTGATGAACGTGTTTGCCCCGCTCATTGATTATTTTGTTGTGGAGTCAAACGTTAAAAAACGCATGAAGCGTTACAAACAGGCCGAATTGCTGAAACCTCTTTCCACTGATACAATTAAAGAACCCAGTCATGAATATTCAAAGTAATACCTACACATATATTTATTCCACAGTAATTGTGCTTATAGTGGCCACCGGACTTGCGGTTGTTGCCAGCGCACTTAAACCCGCTCAGAACAAAAATGTCGAAATCGAGAAGAAGCAAAATATACTTACTTCACTTCATGTTGTTTCTGATGCCGGAAACGCCGAGAAACTGTACAGTGAATTTATTACCGATTCGTATACACTGAATTCAAAAGGCGAAAAAGTCACCGGCGTTGATCCTTTCACGATCAACCTCAGGGCCGAGATGAAGAAGAAACCCTCGGCCCGGAACCTTCCTGCCTTTGAAGCAAAGAAAGGAGATTCTACGTTTGTGGTTATACCTGTATATGGAAAAGGACTGTGGGGACCAATCTGGGGTTATGTTTCTTTCAGAAAGGAAGCTCAGGTTCAGGAGGGTATTCCGCATTATAATACAATTTATGGTGTTATGTTTGATCATAAGGGAGAAACTCCGGGTCTCGGGGCCGAAATCAACCAGCCTTTCTTCCAGAATCACTTCAACGGGAAAAAGGTCTTCAACGACCAGGGAAAGTTTGTTTCCGTCCAGGTTGTCAAAGGAGGCGCTGATCCTTCCTCTCCTTACCAGGTTGATGCCATTTCAGGCGGCACCATTACAAGCAAAGGCTTACAGGCAATGCTTGATTCTTGCCTTGTGACCTATCAGAATTATTTTAAGTCGAACAATTGATTCTTATCATATGAAGAACCTTCATTTGTTGTTAAACCCCCTGAACGATGAGAACCCCATTACCGTCCAGGTTCTTGGCATTTGTTCCGCGCTGGCTGTCACGGTTCAGATGAAACCGGCCATTGTCATGGCTTTGTCGGTGACTGTTGTAACGGCCTTCTCAAACCTGATCATCTCACTGGGACGAAATACAATACCTCCCCGCATACGCATCATTATTCAGCTGGTTGTAGTTGCATTTCTTGTTATTGTGGTGGATCAGATACTGAAGGCCTATGTTTATGATGTAAGTAAGAAACTGTCTGTATTTGTCGGTCTTATCATTACTAATTGTATTCTTATGGGCAGACTTGAAGCCTTTGCCATGAGCAATAAGCCTGTCGAATCATTCCTTGACGGTATCGGAAACGGCGCCGGTTACGGATTGATACTTATTACGCTTAGTTTTATCAGAGAACTTTTTGGCAGCGGTTCAGTACTTGGTTACCAGTTGGTACCCCAGAGTTTTTATGATCATGGTTACAGTGATAACGGAATGATGATCCTTCCCCCGATGGCTTTGATCACAGTGGGTATTATCATTTGGATACAACGTGGTTACAACCGTAAGCTCATTGAAAAATAACATGAACTGATACAACATGGAAAATCTCTTTAACTTATTCATACGAAATGTTTTCACCGAGAATATGATCTTTGCCTATTTCCTGGGCATGTGTTCATACCTCGCGGTTTCAAAAACAGTGAAAACATCGATGGGCCTGGGAGTGGCTGTTATTTTCGTAATAACTGTCACCGTTCCTGTGAACTGGTTGCTTGAAAACTACTTGCTTAAAGAGGGTGCCCTCAAATGGCTTGGATCATCCTTTGCCGATGTAGACCTGAGCTTTCTGAGTTTCCTTCTTTTTATTGCTGTTATTGCAGCCATTGTACAGCTCATTGAAATGGTGGTTGAGAAATTTGCGCCCGCTCTTTACAATGCCCTTGGTATTTTTCTTCCGCTGATTGCTGTAAATTGCGCGGTGCTGGGAGCGGCCCTCTTTATGCAGGAAAGGGAATACGGTTCAATTGCCGAGGCCACTGTCTACGGGTTCGGCGCCGGGTTCGGATGGGCCCTTGCCATAGTGGTACTTGCTGCCATAAGGGAAAAACTAAAGTATTCAGATGTGCCGAAACCGTTAAGAGGCCTCGGACTAGCATTTATCCTTACCGGGTTACTTGCCATTGCCTTTATGGGATTCAGCGGTATTAAAATTTAACACTGAAAAAGAATTATCTATGAGTCTTGCACCATTAATCCTGATTAGTATTGCCGTTTTCCTGGGTATCACACTCCTGCTGATCGCCATGCTTCTTTTTGCCAAATCGAAGCTAACTGCAGGAGGCACTGTGAATATTGACGTGAATGGAGAAAAAGAACTCACTGTTGCCCCGGGTTCATCATTATTATCAACCCTTTCAATGGAAAAGCTGTATCTTCCTTCCGCCTGTGGCGGTGGCGGTACCTGCGGATTATGCCGATGCCGGGTAATAGAAGGAGGCGGATCTATTTTACCTACTGAAGTCGGGTTTTTCAACCGCAAACAAATCCGTGACAACTGGCGACTTGGCTGCCAGGTGAAGGTAAAAGAGAACCTTTTGATTGAAGTACCCGAAGAGGTTCTTGGTATAAAAAAATGGGAATGCGAAGTGGTTTCAAACAGAAATGTAGCCACTTACATTAAGGAATTCGTAGTTAAACTGCCTCCGGGTGAAGAACTTCATTTTAAGTCGGGAGGTTATATCCAGATTGATGTTCCGCAATACGAAATGTCTTTCAGGGACATTGAAGTGGAGCCTCAATTCAGGGATGAGTGGGATAAGACAAAGATGTGGGATCTTAAAATGAAAAACACTACGGAGACATTCCGTGCTTATTCAATGGCCAACCATCCTGCCGAAGGAAATATCATTATGCTGAATATCAGGATCGCAACTCCGCCATATGACAGGGTGGCCTGTATGTTCAAAAATGTTCCCCCGGGAATTTGTTCTTCCTATATTTTCTCAAGGAAACCGGGTGACAAAGTAATGATATCAGGGCCCTACGGCGAGTTCTTCATCAAAGATACAAACAATGAGATGGTATACATCGGCGGAGGCGCAGGTATGGCACCGCTTCGTTCTCATATTTTCCATTTATTTCAAACCCTGAAAACCGGTAGAAAAGTCAGCTATTGGTATGGCGCCCGCTCAAAAAAGGAAATTTTCTACGAGGAGGATTTCAGAAGAATTGAAAAGGATTTCCCTAATTTCAAATTCAATATAGCTTTGTCAGAACCTGTTGCCGAAGATAGATGGACAGGCTACACCGGTTTCATACACCAGGTTCTTTACGAACAATATCTCAGCAAACACGATGCACCAGAAGATATAGAATATTACCTTTGCGGACCACCTATGATGAATGACGCTGTTCAGAAAATGCTTTATGATCTCGGCGTCCCGGATGAAATGGTGGATTTTGACGATTTTGGCGGATGATACCTCACAACAAGAATGTAAAAAGGCTGCTCCTGCAAATAGCCCTGCTGGCGCTCTTGTTCGCTATTGCCTTATTGATCAGTACGCATTGGAGAAAAAGAGATTACACGAGTTTTATGGGCTTCACGCAGGGAACCTCATACCATATAACCTATGAAAGCCGGAAAGGGGAACAATTTCAGACGCAGGTTGATTCACTTCTCGCTGAATTTGATACATCCTTATCCATTTACAACCCCAAATCCATTATTTCACGGTTTAACCGGAATGAAGAGGGCGTTGTGGCTGACGAACGTTTTACTGAGGTGTTCAACAAATCGGCCGAGGTTAACCGTAATACAGGCGGGGCATTCGATATAACCGTTGGCCCGATTGTCAATGCCTTTGGCTTTGGCTCTGCGGATACACTCAATGTGGACAGCGCCATGATCGATAGTCTGAAGCAATACGTGGGCATGGCGAAGGTAAAGCTCGAAAACGGAAAGCTGATCAAGTCCGATCCGCATGTTATTCTCGATGTAAATGCACTCGCACAAGGGTATTCGGTTGATGTGATTTGTGATTTTCTTGAACACAAAGGGATAAAGAATTATCTTGTGGAAATAGGTGGTGAAGTGCGTGCAAAAGGCAAAAATGAGGCCGGAGTGCACTGGAGAGTGGGCATTGATAAACCCGAGGAAGGAAACAATATTCCGGGTGCTGACCTCGAAGCTATAATCAGCCTGAAAAACCGTTCCCTGGCCACTTCAGGAAACTACCGTAAATATTATGTAAAGAACGGTATCAAATATGTGCATACTATTGATCCGCACACAGGCTACCCGGTGATTTCAAATTTACTAAGTGCCACTATTGTGGCAGGAGATTGCATGACAGCCGACGCCTATGCAACAGCCTGCATGGTTATCGGGGTTGATAAGTCAATTGAATTGCTGAAGAACAATAAATTTCTCGAGGGCTATCTAATCTATGCCGATGAAAAGGGTAACTTCAGAATTTATGTAACACAGGGACTAAAGAAGTTTATCAGCGAATAACGAAGTCAGTTTTTAATAAAATCATTCACCACTTCAAGGAACCTGGCCGGTTGCTCCGCATGAACCCAGTGTCCTGAGCCTTCAATCGTTACAATCCGGGCCCACGGGAAAAAATGGCGGATGGCCTGTTCATCCCTTAAACAGATATATGGAGAAAGCTCACCTTTTATAAAAAGCAACGGAAACTCAGGAATTTGCCGGGGATCCGTATTGTCTTCGCTGATTACGCCGCTGAATATTCCGGGCAAATTTTCTGACAGGGCTTTTATGTTTATAGCCAGTCTGAATTTGCCGTCAGGCATTCGTTTCAGGCTCTTCAGCAAAAATTGCCTCACCATGGCTGACGGTATTTCCGGTAACAGTATTTTATCAGCTTCTTCCCTTGATTTTAACGCTTCCGGATTTATCCGGGAAAGGGCATCAATTATTTGTATATGCTGATTTCCTGCGTCTGATGCGTTATTCAGATCATAGCCAAGCGGGGAAATATCTACTATGATCATTTTGGCAACCAGTTCAGGATGCTTCAATCCGAATTGCAAGGCCGTTTTGCCACCCATTGAATGTCCGATGATGATTGCAGGGCCGCTTGTATGCTTCTGCATAAATTCAAAAAGATCGCCGGCCATAGCATCATAGGTATGTACCGGATCGTGGGGTGAATTGCCGTGATTCCGCTGGTCGGGCAGGTAAACCGTATAGTCTTCAGAAAGAGACCTTCCTATTGAATACCAGTTATCAGAAGAGCCGTATAACCCGTGAAGAATGATCAAAGGCTCTCCCGTACCTGATTTTCTGAAGAATAATTCCATTACGCCAGTTGCTCAAGGTAAAGCTGGATTGTCTTTTCCAGTCCGTAATACAGAGCATCTGAGATCAGGGCATGGCCGATGGATACTTCCATTAAGCCGGGTATATGCTGGTTAAAATAATGGAGGTTTTCGAGGCTGAGATCATGACCGGCATTTAATTCCAGTCCCAGCTCAACTGCTTTTTTGGCCGCCCTGATATAGGGGGCGATTGCTTTAGCCTGGTCGGTGCCAAATTTGGATGCATAGGGTTCGGTATAAAGCTCAATGCGGTCAGTACCTGTGGCAGCAGCTCTTTCAATCTGTTCCAGGTCGGTTTCAACAAACAGCGATGTCCGTATGCCATGATTGTGAAGTTCTTTCACCACATCAGTCAGGAACTTTTCATACTTGATGATATTCCATCCCTGGTTGGATGTGATTACATCATGTGAATCTGGAACCAGCGTGGCC
Organism: Bacteroidales bacterium; assembly: GCA_035299085.1. NCBI lineage: Bacteria > Pseudomonadati > Bacteroidota > Bacteroidia > Bacteroidales > Bacteroidales bacterium. Next base: position 79,134 of record DATGXG010000025.1, read on the forward strand.
TGGTGGGGTTTTACTTCGGTAACAAGGTCAAGGAAACGCTGTGCAGGATAACCTTCGATATTGAACTCCGTTGTGATAACCGGCCTTATATCCCTGACATCCTGGTAACGAATATGCCTCTCATCGGGCCTTGGATGAACTGTAATACCCTGTGCGCCGAATTTCTGACAGTTGATGGCGGCCTGCAGTACATTGGGCATTGTACCGCCCCGTGCATTGCGGATAGTGGCAATTTTATTGATGTTAACACTTAACTTTGTCATTCGGTTGCTGTTTTACTTTGTGAAAAATAAAAACTAACTTTAGTTGTCTTAATTGGCAAATTTAGCGGTTTTCAAATTAACACTCATGCTGGCTAAAGAATTAATATCCGATGTGATTCCTTCACTGCATACTTCTGACAGTGGCCAGAAAGCGTTGTACTGGATGGATATATTCAGGATTTCACATTTGCCTATAGTGAACAATGAGGATTTCCTGGGTTTGATCTCGGACAAGGATATTTATGATGCCAATATGGCCGAAGAACCCATTGGCAACCATAATCTTTCATTGTTCAGCCCCTTTGTTACCGAAAACCAGCATGTGTATGAAGTGATCGAACTGGCATCAAGGCTTACCCTCTCCATTGTACCGGTGCTTGATCATAAAAACCATTACCTGGGAGTGATCACAAGCAACGATTTACTTCATTATTTTGCCGATTTTGCCGCCCTGAAAATGCCGGGGGCCATCATAGTGCTTGAGATGAGCCTTCTTGACTATTCTCTCTCCCAAATTGCCCAGATTGTGGAAAGCAATGACGCCAAGATCCTGAGCATGTATATCAGTTCACACAGCGCTTCCACCCGCATAGAGGTCACCCTCAAGATCAACCGTAATGATCTTACTTCCATTATCCAGACTTTTACACGATATAATTACACGATTCACAGTACTTTCATGGATCATGACGATATGGAAGGACTGTATGAAAACCGCTATGAGCTGTTTATGAAATACCTCAGCATTTAACCTGCAAATGAAAATAGCACTTTTCGGAAAAACATTCAATGCCGGCTTTAAACCATTTGTTGCTGAGCTTTTTGAATTGCTTGCCGCCAATAAGGTTGAAATATCCGTATATAAGCCATTCTATGATTTCATTTCCTGTGAAACAGGAACTGAATTTCCTGTTTCAGGCTATTTCACAAATGCCGGGGATTTTGATTCCGGCAACGACATTGTTGTAAGCATCGGGGGAGATGGCACCTTTCTTGAATCGATTCCCTTTGTTATTCATCACGAAATCCCCATTATCGGTATCAATTCAGGCAGGCTCGGGTTCCTGGCAAACATTTCAAAGGAAAACATCACCGAGGCATTCCAGGCTATCCTATCCGGTGATTTTTCATATGAATACAGGTCACTTATAAGTGTGGTCATGCTGAGCAACCCTTCGACTCCGCTCAGGGTGGACCTGCTTTTCAACGGGCTGAATTATGCACTCAACGATATAACCATTCATAAGGCGGATTCTTCGCTGATTACAATTGATGCTTTTATTAATGATGAATTTCTGAACCGGTACTGGACCGACGGGCTCATTATTTCAACCCCCACAGGATCCACTGCTTATTCGCTGAGTGTGGGCGGGCCTGTTGTTGTGCCCGGTTCTGAAAATGTGATCATCGCGCCGATTTCGTCACATAATCTCACTGTAAGGCCATTAATCATACCGGATAGCAATACTATTACACTTAAAGTCTCAAGCCGGAGCGGTGTTTACTGCATAACTGCGGATAACAGGACCATGCAGGTGCACGGCGAACAAACCTTTATCGTTGGAAAATCAGACTACAGGCTCAAGATGCTCAAACTCCCCAAAACCAGTTTCTATGAAACATTGAGGGAGAAGCTGAAGTGGGGGGAGGATGTGAGGAATTAGTTAAGGCGTCATTGCGAGGAGCGTGAGTTTTCACTGATTATAGCACTTTAAAATGCGACGAAGCAATCTGCCCGAACAGGCAAGGCGATACAACGACAGATGATAAAGAGTTGTCTTTGCGATGTCCTGCCTGTGCTGGCAGATTGCTTCGTCGACAATATTATACCTCTATAATCATAGAGAACTCACGCTCCTCGCAATGACGTTATTTCCTGTAAAATTGGTTTTCCCTCACATTCCCTAACATCTCTCTCGTATCCTTCGCGAAGCGGGCGATTTTGGAACGGTCAGCGTCGGTAAAATCAAACAGGGTGCTGTCTTTTTCCCATAGGCTTACGGGTACAATAAAAAAAGTCGATTTTGTGCCCTTGTCTTTCCTGTAAACCCAGGCAGGCATATAGCTGAAATCTGCCAGGCGGGTTGAATCCGCTGTTTTTTCAAGGTTCAGTTCAACCATGATTCCGCCGTCCTTATACTGTGCCCGCTGGTTTGATACATAATTACCCTGCGAAAAGACAACCATTTTTAACCGGGTTGAATCGGTTGAATAATTTCTTATAGGCTGAATCACATGCGGATGCGATCCGATAATAATATCAGCGCCATGTTTAAAGATGAAAGCAGCCAGTCTTTGCTGTGTTGCGTTTTCCGCTCTCTGGTATTCCTCGCCCCAGTGAAGAGTAACAATAACGTAGTCAGGATTTGCCTGGCGGGCCCGATCCAGGTCTTTCCGTATGACAGCCGTATCAATCCGGTTAATGATATACGGTTTTTCGATAACTAGTCCGTTGGTTCCATAGGTGTAATTCAACATGGCAAGCCGTATGCCGTTCTTCTCCACGAAAAGCGGGTAATTGCGGGCTCTTTCAAGTGAATCCCTGAATGCACCTGTGTGGCTTATCTTCAGCGAATCAAGCATCATCAGGGTTCTCATGAATCCCTTTGATCCCCTGTCGAGCGCATGATTATTTGCCTGTATGAATACATCAAAACCGGCATCTCGGGCTGCAAGGGCAAGGTCATCGGGACTTGAGAACTGAGGGTATCCTTTATAGGGAGGTCCGGCAAGTGTCACTTCAAGATTTGCAACAGCAATATCAGCTTGTTCTATATATGGCTTTACATACCGGAAAGTGGGCTCGTAATCGTATTTCTTTAATGAATCCACCCATGCACCGGTTATCTGCTCATCATGGCCCATGATATCACCGGCAAAGACGAGTTTCAGACGGAGGGTATCTGTGGAAGGTAATAAAGAATCACCCGTTTGACCTGATGTAGGTAAAGTAAAGAAAAGGAAATATACGGCTATTGCTTTTATCCAATTACACATTATCGAATAGTTTACAAACGAAGTCGGAGACTTCGCCTAGCATAGTTTACAGACGAAGTCGGAGACTTCGCCTAGCATATTTGAACCATATCAAACCACATCAAACCATATCAAACCATATCTATCAAACAAACCGCTAAAAGCTGAAAGGTCCTTCGGACGCTGTCAGGTTTTCTTTACCACCCGCCGCTGGCGCCGCCGCCGCCGAAGCTGCCGCCGCCTCCGCCACCGAATCCGCCAAAGCCACCGCCGCCGCCGAAGCCTCCGAAACTGCCCCTGCCTGAAGAAAACGATCCCCAGCTGCTGCCTCTTGAACCAAGGCCTCCCATAAGAAGCCACCAGGGCAATGAACGGTGAGGCGAATAAAAACGCCTTCTTCTCATGCCCGAAAAGAATATCATTAGGATGATAAACATGATAACGAGGAAGGGTATGATTCCAGCGTTATCGTCACCCTTCTTTTTCATGTAATCGTCAGCGGTAAACTCACCTTTTGTGAGTGACATCAGTACATTGGTGGCTGAGTCGATACCCGCATAAAAATTATTCTGCCTGAAGGCCGGCTGCATCACCTGGTCTATTACCCGTCCGGCCACAGCGTCAGGAACAGCCCCTTCGAGGCCATAGCCAACCCTTACGGAGATCTTATGGGCTTCGGGACTGATTAGTACCAGTATACCGTTGTCTTTCCCTTTCTGCCCGATTCCCCAGTTTTCGGCAAGCCTGTCGCCGTAATCGCCTATGTCATATCCGTCCAGTTTATCCCATGTAACCACATAAATCTGCGTGGATGTCTCGTTGTTAAACTGAAGAAGCTTATTATTCAACGACATCATATCGCTTTCATTCAGCAAACCGGTATAATCATTAACAAGTCTGAACGGCACCATCGGTTTCGGGAAATCCTGTCCCCACGATGCAGCGGCCAAAACAAAGGCCAGTACTATGGTTGTCAAATTACGCATTGAAATATATCTGTTATTATTCACTTGTATCAAATGAAATTTCGTCTGAAAGTTCGTTCACGTCGTTCTTCTGATGAGGAAAGTGTTTTTTAAGCGCTTCACCTGCAAGTTTTACGCCCATAGCCAAACCGCCTGCAAAATCTCCGTTTTTAAAATATCCTTCCATTACCGATTTTATATTATTCCAGAAATCAGTATGGACGACCTTATTAATACCTGCATCCCCGATTATCGCAAATTGCCTGTTTTTAATGGCCAGGTAAACAAGTACACCATTCCGGAGCCCGGTTTTATGCATATTCAGACTGGCAAAGACGGCAGTTGCACGGTCAAGCACATTACCGGTGAATTCAGTTTCAACATGAACCCTGATCTCACCTGATGTGTTCAGCTCAGCATCTGCAACCGCCTTTTCGATCAGCGTTTTACCTTCGGTTGTGAAAAAATCAGCAGCCTTCATTTTTTCCTTTATTTTTTAAAATTGCACTACAGGCGGTTTCTCAGCACCGGCTTCGGCTTCAAAATAGGGTCTGAACTTAAATCCGAACATTCCTGAGAATAAAACCATAGGGAATTTACGGATTTCACTATTGTACGTGGTGGCAGTCTCATTGAATTTCCTGCGTTCGACTGATATGCGGTTTTCAGTACCGGCCAGTTCACGCTGCAAATCAATGAAATTCTGGTTGGCTTTCAGGTCGGGATAACTTTCGGCCACGGCAATCAAACGTGACAGAGCCGAATTCAATTGTCCCTGTGCAGCCTGGAACCGCTTCAGGTCTTCATCAGTCATATTTGAAGGATCGATGGTTACTTTTGTTGCGTTGGCCCTGGCTTCCACAACCTGTGTAAGTGTGGTCTGTTCGTGGGCAGCATATCCTTTCACCGTATTTACAAGATTCGGAATCAGGTCGGCCCTCCTTTGATATACGTTTTCAACATTTGCCCATTCGCGGCTTACCTGCTCATTCAGCGTGACAAGATTGTTATATCCGCTGCAACCCCTGAATACGAGCAATACTAAAACAACTAAAACTACGATGAGTACAATTCTGCTGGTTTTCATTTTTTTCAAATTTATGTGATCAAAATAAAACATACGGGCTGTAAATTCGTTAAGAAATACAGCGTTTACATGTCGAAATTAATACATTGACATCAATTTGGCATGGAATTGGCTATAAATTCGGTGAAAGGGCAACTATCGCCGGTGAAATACCTTAAAATGAAAGTTAAATTATGAAGACAACCTTTACTTATCGAAATAACAGGAA